>NZ_BAAFGR010000106.1:0-28585 GCF_041154655.1 Nocardia sp. JMUB6875 | reverse complement strand
GGGTGGAGTTGCTCGATCATGCGGTGGGGGCGGTGTTGAAGGATTTGGACTCGCAGCACGGCGGGTTCGGGGGTGCGCCGAAGTTTCCGCCTTCGGCGTTGTTGGAGGGGTTGTTGCGGCATTTCGAGTTGAGTGGGGATCTCGGTGTGCTGCAGGCGGTTTCGTTCACCTGCGAGGCGATGGCCCGGGGTGGGATATATGACCAGTTGCGGGGTGGGTTCGCTCGGTATTCGGTTGATGCCGCGTGGGTGGTGCCGCACTTCGAGAAGATGCTGTACGACAATGCGCAGCTGCTGCGGGTGTATGCGCATCTGGCGCGGCGAGCTCCGGAGTCGTTGGCGCTGAGGGTTACTCGGGAGACCGTGGAATTCCTGCTCGCGGATCTGGGGACCGCGCAGGGCGCGTTCGCGTCGGCGCTGGATGCCGATACGCATGTGGAAGCTGGGAAGCCGGGAGTGGAGGGCGCGACGTATGTGTGGACGCCCGCCGAGCTGAACGGTGAGCTCGGTGCGATCGACGGAGCTTGGGCGGCAGAGCTTTTCGGTGTCACGACGGCGGGGACATTCGAGCACGGCACCTCGGTGCTGACCCGATACGCCGATCCGCAGCCGCGCGATACCGAGCGCTTCCGGGCGATCCGGGCACGGCTGTCCGAGGCTCGGTCCCGGCGGCCGCAACCGGAGCGCGACGACAAGGTCGTGACCGCCTGGAACGGTATGGCGATCGTCGCGCTCGCGGAAGCCGGTGCGGCGCACGGGTATCCGGAGTGGATCGAGGCCGCCGCGCGGTGCGCCCGGTATCTGCTGGATACCCATGTGACCGACGGGCGGGTCTGCCGCGCCTCGCTGGGCGGGGTGCCCGGCTCGGCCGCCGGTGTGCTGGAGGACTACGCCTGGCTCGCACTGGGTCTGCTGGCCCTGCATCAAACCGTCGAGGGGGATTGGCTGGCCGAGGCGCAGCGCCTTCTCGAAGCCGCCATCACCCACTTCGCCGATCCGCAGACGCCGGGCAGCTGGTTCGACACCGCCGACGACGCCGAAACCCTGCTCACCCGCCCGCGCGACCCGCTGGACGGCGCAACCCCTTCCGGCACGTCGGTGCTCGCCGAGGCCCTGCTCACCGCCTCCGCGCTCGCTGATACCGACGCGGCGTCGCGCTACCGGCAGCTCGCCGATCTGACCCTCGCACGCGGCGCGATACTGCTGGCCCGTGCGCCTCGTTCCGCGGGGCACCGGCTCGCGGTCGCCGAGGCCGCGATCCGGGGACCGATCCAGGTGGCGATCGCCGAGGCTCCGGACTCCGATGCGCTCGGCACTCCGGTGACAGCGACCGGCGCCGTCCAATCCGGCGGTGCCGCGAGCCTGCTGGCCGCGGCCCGGCTGGCCGCACCCGGCGGCGCGGTCATCGTCTCGGGTGCGGTGGATTCGCAACCCTTGCTGGCCGATCGGCCACCGGTGCGCGGCACGGCGGCCGCCTACATCTGCCGCGGCTCGGTCTGCGACCTCCCCGTCACCTCCGCTGACGACATCCGCGCGGGACTGCTGCCACCGGCCTCCGCCTGACCCACGCGGCGGGGGCCCGCCAGGATCGCGGCGGGGACGCCGACCAACACCGCGGCGATGTGGATGGCGCGAAACAAGCCGATTATCACCGAGTTCGGGGTCCAGCCGAGGAACATGTCGCCGAGGTGGTCGGCCGTCGTGATCGCGTGTAGTGGCTCGACCACCAGCGAGGCTAGGCCCAGCGTGCCCAGTCCGATCACGAGAACCCAACGGGCCCACACGCTTCCGGTGAGCATGCGGGCGGCAAGCGCGAAGACGGCAAGGTAGATCGCCACCCGGATCAGGAGTCCGACCGCCACGCCGATGATCTGCGCATCGGGCCCGTCGAGGACAATGGCCATGCGCCCCAACGTTTCCGCGAGCCCGGCGATGAGCGCGATGATGATCGCCCGGTAGGCCAGCACCGCCCGATCCGGTCGAGCCCAAACCGCCGCCGCCGTCCGTTCGAAAGCACCGATCTCAGTCATACCGGTACTGTCCGCCTGCGCACCCGTGCCGCGGATCACCCTCCGGTACTGCCCGGCCGTGGTTCCCGGGTATCGGTACGGGCACATAATCCGTTGCCGCCGCGCGGGCCCGGCCATACAGTCCAGCGATGTTCAGTTCACGTTTCTCGTCGCAGTATCGCCAGGTCCAAGCCGGTTCGCGGATTCACCTCGAGCGGCTGAATACTCGAGCGGCTGCATGATCAGCGATCGACGCCCTGGCCGGCGGCGGATGCCGGAGGTGGGGGTGCGGCCGGTTCCGGGACGGCCTGCGGGGCATTGCCGTTGCGGTGGGCTGGCGACGGGACATCGGTCCAGCAGGCAGTGGGCTCTTTGCGGCCGCGGAGCTGGAGAGTGTCGAAGTGGGTCCAGTTCGTGCGCTCGGCGTCGCAGGCGGCGTCTATGACGGCCTGACTGGCGAGAATCCGGCGCGGCACCTGCTTGGCCTCGGTGGTGAGGCGGGCGGCCTCGTTGACCGCGTCACCGATGACCGTGAACTCCAGGCGGGTGTCGGTGCCGACATCACCGGCGAAGACCAGCCCGCGCGCGATCCCGATGCCGACATCGAGCTCGCCGAGCGCGGCCACCTCGTCCCGAATCCGCCGCGCGGCCCGCAGCGCCGGAGTCGCATTGTCGTCCAGCGCGATCGGCGCGCCGAAAATGCACAGCGCCGCATCGCCTTCGAACTTGTTGACCAGCCCGTGATTGTCCTCGGTGGCCGCCACCACGGTCGACAGCAGCCGGTTCAGCTTGGCCACGAAATCGCGCGGCGCGAGCTCGGTGGCCATCGCGACCGAACCGGTCACATCCACGAAAAGCGCTGTCACCACCCGCATATCGCCGGTCAGGCTGGGCGTGCCCGACAGCGCCCGCTCGGCCACCTCGGTCCCCACGTGCCGCCCGAACACCGTCCGCATGCGTTCGCGCTCACTGAGATTCGCGGCCAGCTCGTTCACCGAATGCTCGAGCCGCCCGATCTCGCTGGTGCTGTTGATCGTCACGCGGGCGTCGAGATCGCCGCGCGCGATCCGGTCCAGCGCATCCCGCAGCGTGTGCATGGGCGTGGCCACCGCGCGGGCCAGCGCCGCGGTCGCCACCACACCCGCGGACAGTCCGACGATCGCCATGTAGATGCCGGTCCGGATGCGGTCGTGGGCATCGGTCGACGGATCCGCCAGCACCGTGATCAACATGAACAGCGGCACCGCCCCGGCCACCGCGAAGGTGACCAGCACCCGGGCCAGCACGGTATTGCTCCAGTGCGCGGTCTCGTCGAGCACCTCGGCCACCACCGGAATGGTCGGCCGGATGAGCCGGTCCACGATCAGGAAGGTGAGGGCCGCCGACTCCAATCCACCGAGGGTGAACATGGACAGCACGACCGGGAAGCTGCGTTCCTCGGTGGCGTGCGAGAAGATCGCCGCCGCGATGATCACGCCGGGCAGCCAGATGGCCAGCGCCCGGCCGGTGATCGAGAGCGGCAGTTGCAGTAGCCGTTTCGCCTCGCGCTCGGTGGGCGGGCGGCGCTGGTCCAGCCAGCCGAAGTAGTGGCGGCGGTCCCGCACCGCCAGGATGATGCCGACCAGCGCGCCGATCGTCGGATAGATCGACACGTAGACGAAGGTGCGCATCCAATCCGACCCGAGCCGGCTCAGGAAGCCGCTCAGGAACAGTTCGGTGGTGATCACCGCGAGGCCGCCGAGGTTGCACGCCATGACGACAGCCGACAGACCCCCACGCGCACGCAGCGCCCACAGGATGAGTCTGCTGGTCACGTCGCAGACTCTAGAGACCTTTCGTCCCTCTTTGCACGTTTGTGGGTAATTGCATCGGAGATCAACGACAGCGCCGGGATCAACAGCGCGGGGCCGGAATCAGCTGAGCAGCACCAGCCACACCGCCACGTAGTGGCACAGCGCCGCGACCACCGTTGCGGCATGGAAGAACTCGTGATGCCCGAACACCTCCGGCCACGGATCCGGCCAGCGCGAGGCGTACAGCACCCCGCCCACGCTGTAGGCGATGCCGCCCGCCAGCAGCAGGATCACCGGAGCCCAGCCGACATTGGCGATGAGCGTCCCGGCCACCGGGACGATGGCCCAGCCCAGCAGCAGATACAGCGGCACCCCGACCCAGCGAGGCGCGGTGGGCCACAGCATCTTCAAGGCCACCCCGGCCAGCGCACCCGCCCAGACGATGGACAGCAGCACCGTCCCGGCCGCGCCGCGCACACCCAGCAACGCGAAGGGCGTGTAGCTGCCCGCGATGAACAGGAAGATCATCGAGTGATCGGCCCGCTTCATCCACATGCGCGCGCGAGCGGTCTTCCAGTTCACCCGGTGATAGGTGGCGCTGATCCCGAAGACCCCGCACACGGTGATCGCGTACACCAGCGTCGACCATCCGGCCTTCGCCGACACCGTGCTCGCCACCGAGACCAGCACGATGCCCGCGATCGCGGCCACACCCACCGCCCACGCGTGGATCCATCCGCGCATGCGGGGCTTGATCAGTGCCAGCTCTTCCCGGACGGTCTCGAGGACCTCCGCCACGGGGGTGGCGGGCTGCGCAGTGTCGGACATAAGTTCCTCCTCGGTAACCTACGGTACCGTAGGTTAGGGCGAGCGGGCCGGTCGAGTGGGTGTCGTCACGAAGTGTCCCCCGTGTTTCGGAGCTGTGTCCCGGTCGCTCCGCTATTCGCCACGGGGGCGTAGGGTTGCGGCCGTGAAGGTTGCGAGTCAGGTGCGTGGGCTCCCATATCGCATATATGAGAAGCGGCTGGCCCAGCAGCTGGCGGGCAAACAACATCCTCGGCATGTGGCGGTGATGTGTGATGGCAACCGGCGCTGGGCACGGGAGAACGGCTTCAGCGATATCAGCCACGGCCATCGGGTCGGTGCGCTGAAGATCGCCGAGCTGGTCGGGTGGTGCGGCGAGGCGGGCATCGAGATGGTGACCCTCTACCTGCTCTCCACCGAGAACCTGCGCCGCGACTCCGACGAGTTGCAGACCCTCTTCGAGGTGATCACCGACGTCGTCGACGAACTGTCTGCGCCGGAACAGGATTGGAGCGTCCGCATCGTCGGCGCGCTCGATCAGCTGCCCGGGGAGATGGCGCGGCGGCTCAGCGAGGCCGCCAAGTCCACCGAGGGCCGCACCGGCGTGCACGTGAACGTCGCCATCGGCTACGGCGGCCGCCAGGAGATCGCCGACGCGGTGCGCTCGCTGGTCCGCCAGGAGATGGACGCGGGGGAGACCGGCGAGGATCTGGTGCAGTCCATCACCGTGGACGCCATCGGCCAGCACCTCTACACCTCCGGCCAGCCCGATCCCGATCTCGTCATCCGCACCTCGGGCGAGCAGCGGCTCTCCGGATTCCTGTTGTGGCAGAGCGCCTATTCGGAGATCTGGTTCACCGAGGCCTACTGGCCGGAATTCCGGCGCGTGGATTTCCTGCGGGCGCTGCGTGATTACGCAGCCCGGCACCGGCGCTTCGGGGTGTAGAACACGGCGAACCAACGGTTCCGTTGCAGTGCAATGTGTTCCGGGTTCGCCGCAACCTTGCTCGCGTACCGTCGGATTGCATGAGCGAGCTGTACGAGGGGCAGGGCGGCCCCGCGGAATCCCAGGTCGTGGCGGTGCCGTACATCAGTTACGAGGCGTTCGGCCGGGCCTTTCTCGAATACGCGGCATCCACGGAACGGATAGCCGGGGCCTTCGAGAAGCTCACCGGGGAGGCCTTCGAATTCGGGCCGATCGGGGCGGGGCCGGGCAAGCTCGCGAAACTCTCGGCCACCGTGCGATTGGGTCAGCCGCGGCTGAATCGCGAAGTGGACGACATCATTTCGTTCGATCTGGTGATCCCGCTCAAGGTCGATCTGCTCGTCGATCTGGCGGTGGATCGCTATCCGTTCCGGGTGGACGGCACCATTCACCTGCATCTGACCGTGCGGACCGCCGAACCGCTGCGGGTGCTCATCGAAATCGACGAGCCGCAGCCGAGCAATGTGCGCATCAATGTCGCGAGCGCGACCCGGCGCGGTGAGGTGCTGCGCATCGTGGCCAGTGTCGATCACGAGATTCGCCGTTTCGTGGCGCGCTACATCGCCACGGAGATCTGCAAACCGCACATCCAGGCGGCCACCGATATCGATGTCGCCGCCAGACTCGATGCGGCTTGGAAGCTTTAAAGCTTGCGCAGCCGCAAGCGGTTGATGGAGTGATCGGAATCCTTGCGCAGCACCAGGGTCGCGCGGGGGCGGGTCGGCAGGATGTTCTCCACGAGATTCGGCCGGTTGATGTTGTGCCAGATCTCTTTCGCCTGGTTGACGGCTTCCTGCTCGTTGAAGTTCGCGTAGTGGTGGAAGTGCGAATTCGGATCCTGGAACGCGGTCTTCTGCAGTGACAGGAACCGCTGCACGTACCAGTTCTCGATGTCCTCGATGCGCGCGTCCACGTAGACCGAGAAGTCGAACAGGTCCGAGACCATGAGCCGCGGACCGGTCTGCAGCACGTTCAGGCCCTCGACGATGAGGATGTCGGGCTGGCGCACGCAGTGGTACTCGCCCGGCACGATGTCGTAGGCGATGTGCGAGTACACCGGCGCGCACACCTCGGACGCACCGGATTTCACCTCGGTGACGAAGCGCAGCAGCTTGCGGCGGTCGTAGGACTCCGGGAAGCCCTTGCGGTGCATGATGCCGCGCCGGGTGAGTTCGGCTGTCGGGTAGAGGAATCCGTCGGTGGTGACCAGATCCACCCGCGGATGGTGGTCCCAGCGCGCCAGCAGCGCCTGCAGCACACGGGCGGTGGTGGACTTGCCGACCGCGACCGAACCCGCCACACCGATGACGAACGGAACCTGGCGGTCGGGATGGGTCTCGCCGAGGAAGGTGGCGGTGGCGGCGAACAGCCGCTGCCGGGCCGCGACCTGCAGGTGGATCAGACGCGCGAGGGGCAGGTAGACCTCGGCGACTTCCTCGAGGTCGATCTGCTCACCCAGACCGCGCAGGCCGACCAGTTCTTCCTCGGTCAGCACCAGGGGAGTCGACTTGCGCAGGGTCCGCCACTGCTTGCGGTCGAATTCCACGTAGGGGCTGGGCTCGCTCATCCGTGCCATTACTCGTGTCCCCGCACTCGGGTCGGCCGACAACAACTACAGCTTTCGGGAAGCCGCATCGTCGCCGTGCCCGGCGATCCGGCCAACACTCCACGCATAGCCGAATTGTGCTCGGCTCCAACATCGGGGTGAACACCAGGTATTGCTACTCGCCGGTAACCAGAGTGGGATCTGCCACATCACAACCATTGGGTTGGGCCGGTGAGCCTGCACGACAGGCGGATTCGGGCCGACGTGCCCCCGCCATTCCGGCCAGAAGCGCGCCGGGATGACCATGGGATGACCCCTGGAATGGCACGGGATGACCGGGCGGAGTGTCCGGTGGATCGCCTAGGGTCGTGGGATGGCAGCGCATCCTCTGGTCACCGAATATCTGCGGCTCGGACTGGCATTCGACCGGCTCGAAGAGGGCTTCGTCGACGCCTACACCGGTGATCCGGCCTTACGGCGCGAGGTGGAGAACGCGCCCGCGCCCGAACCGCGTGACCTCGCGCACCGGGCCGCCGCGCTGCGCAAGGAACTTCCCGACGCCGGACTCTCCGCCGAGCGCGTCGAATTCCTCGACGCCCACCTGCGCGCCCTCGAATGCTCGGCTCGCAAGTTCGCGGGCGAGGACATCAACTTCATCGACGAGGTGCGCGCCTACTTCGACGTGGACATCGCGCCCGGCGACACCGAGGACTACCGCGAGGCGCACCGGCAGCTCGACGAGGTGCTGCCCGGCGAGGGCCCGCTGCTGGATCGCATTACCGCGCACCGGCGTCAGGACGAGATCCCGCCCGAGCGCCTGAAGGAATGCGTGGCCGCGTTCTCCGGCGCGCTGCGCGAACTGGTCCGCGAACGCTATCCGCTGCCCGACAACGAGCACGTGGAATACGAAGTGGTGGGCGACAAGCCGTGGTCGGGCTTCAACTACTACCTGGGCAACTATCAGTCCCGGGTGGCCATCAACTCCGATCTCAAGCAGCACATGTCGCAGCTGCCGCACCTGATCGCGCACGAGTCCTACCCGGGCCACCACACCGAGCACTGCCGCAAGGAGGCCGGGCTGGTCGGCGCCGGGCAGGACGAGCAGACGCTGTTCGTGGTCAACACCCCGCAGTGCCTGATGGCCGAGGGCCTGGCCGACCTCGCCCTGAAGTCCATCGTCGGCCCGGGCTGGGGCCGCTGGGCGCAGGAGATCTACGCCGACCTGGGCCTGCGCTTCGACGGTGAACGCGCCGAACAGGTTTCGACCGCTTCGGCCAATCTGCTCGGCGTGCGCCAGGACGCCGCGCTGCTGCTGCACGACCGCGGCCGCGATGCCGACGAGGTGGCGGAATTCCTGCAGCGCTGGAGCCTGAGCACGCCCGAGCGGGCCCGGCAGTCGCTGCGCTTCCTGTCCTCACCGCTGTGGCGGGCCTACATCTCCACTTATGTGGAGGGCTATCGCCTGCTGGGCGGTTGGCTGGACCGGGCGGCCGATGCCGGCGAGCGGTCCGAGCGATTCCGCCGACTCCTGGACGAGCCCCTCACACCGGGCGCGATCCGGCGGCAAGGCTAAGATAGGGCCACCGCGACTGGCGCACTCGAGGTGGAAACAACCACCGGGAAGCACCGAAGTCCGGCACCGCGCGCCTGGGTGCCCGACGATCCCCGATTCGTTCGGGGTACCCGTAATACGGAGAGGTGCGCGATGAGCGACACAATCAACCCCCTGGACGGCGCGGCGGATTCGGCCAATAGACTCGGCGGCGTGACCCAGACGAGCGCCTCTGTCAACACCCAGTCCCTCGCCGAACTCGATCCCGAGGTCGCGTCCGCGATGGGCGGCGAGCTCGCCCGCCAGCGCGACACCCTCGAGATGATCGCCTCGGAGAACTTCGTGCCGCGCGCGGTGCTGCAGGCGCAGGGCAGCGTGCTCACCAACAAGTACGCCGAGGGCTACCCGGGTCGCCGCTACTACGGCGGCTGCGAGAACGTCGACATCGTCGAGGATCTCGCCCGCGCCCGCGTCACCGAGCTGTTCGGCGCGGAATACGCCAACGTGCAGCCGCATTCGGGTGCGCAGGCCAACGCGGCCGTGCTGCACGCGCTGATGACCCCGGGCGAGAAGCTGCTCGGCCTGGACCTCGCGCACGGCGGCCACCTCACCCACGGCATGCGCCTGAACTTCTCGGGCAAGCTGTACGAGGTGCACGCCTACGGCGTCTCCAAGGAAGACCACCGCGTCGACATGGACGAGGTGCGCAAGCTCGCCAAGGAGACCCGGCCGAAGGTGATCGTCGCCGGCTGGTCCGCCTACCCGCGGCACCTGGACTTCGCGGCCTTCCGCGAGATCGCCGACGAGGTCGGCGCGTACCTGTGGGTCGATATGGCGCACTTCGCCGGTCTGGTCGCCGCGGGCCTGCACCCGTCGCCCGTGCCGCACGCGCACGTCGTGTCCTCCACCGTGCACAAGACCCTCGGCGGCCCGCGCTCCGGCCTGATCCTGGCCAAGGAGGAGTTCGCCAAGAAGCTGAACTCGGCGGTGTTCCCGGGTCAGCAGGGCGGTCCGCTCATGCACGCCATCGCCGCCAAGGCCGTGGCCTTCAAGATCGCCGCGGGCGCGGAGTTCGCCGAGCGCCAGGCCCGCACGCTGTCCGGCGCGAAGATCATCGCCGAGCGCCTCACCCAGGCCGACGCCAAGGCCAAGGGCGTCACCGTCCTCACCGGCGGCACCGACGTGCACCTGGTCCTCGTCGACCTGCGCAACTCCGAGCTCGACGGCCAGCAGGGCGAGGATCTGCTGCACGAGATCGGAATCACCGTGAACCGCAACGCCGTTCCGTTCGACCCGCGCCCGCCGATGGTCACCTCCGGCCTGCGCATCGGCACCCCGGCGCTGGCCACCCGCGGCTTCGGCGACACCGAGTTCACCGAGGTGGCGGAGATCATCGCCGCCGCGCTGACCGGCTCGGCTGACCTGGATTCCCTGCGTCAGCGGGTTTCCAAGCTGGCTCAGGAATTCCCGCTGTACGACGGCCTGGAGGACTGGAAGCTGCTCGGCTGAGCGAACGCTCGTAAGACGAAAGCCTCTCGCGATCTCACGATCGCGAGAGGCTTTTCTCGTACCGGGGACGGTGTTCACGCATGTCCCGGGTCCGTGGTGGAACCCCAAGGGAAAGGAACCATCGACGGAAGAGGGATGCCATGGCGCAGGCGGTCAGGTTCGACGAGTACGGCGGCAGTGAGGTGTTGCGGGTGGTCGAGATCCCGGAGCCGCAGGCGGGGCCGGGAGAAGTGGTGGTGCGGGTGGTCGCCACTGGGATCAATCCGGGGGAGGCGGCCATTCGGAGTGGGCTGTTGCACGAGCAGTGGCCGACGGAGTTCCCGTCCGGGCAGGGGAGTGATTTCGCGGGACGGATCGCGGCGGTCGGGGAAGGGGTGAGCGGGATCGTGGAGGGGGACGAGGTGATCGGGTTCACCAATGAACGGTCGGCGCATGCCACTCATGTGCGGGTTCCCGCGGATCAGGTGACGCCCAAACCCGCGGCGGTGCCGTGGGATGTGGCGGGGGCGCTGTTCGTCGCGGGGACAACGGCTTTCGCGACCGTGCGCGCGGTCGAGGCGGAGAAGGGCGATGTCGTCGGCGTGTCCGGCGCGGCAGGTGGCGTGGGATCGATTGTGGTGCAACTGCTTCGCGAGCGCGGCGCGGTGGTGATCGGCATCGCGGGCCCCGCGAATCAGGACTGGTTGCGTGAAAAGGGTGTGATACCGGTCGTTTACGGCGATGGGATGGTGGAGCGCCTGCGCGATGCCGCGCCGGGCGGGATGGACGCCTTCATCGACACCTACGGGTCGGGTTACGTTGAGCAGGCCATCGCCCTCGGGGTGAAGCCGGAACGGATCGACACCATCATCGATATCGAGGCGGTCCGGCGCTTCGGGGTGAAATTCGAGGGCAATGCCGCCGCCGACACCATCGACGTGGTCGCCGAGCTCGCCGACCTGGTCGCCGCGGGGACACTCGAAATCCCCATTGCCGCAACGTATCCGCTATCCGAGGTACGTGCGGCATACCAGGAGCTGGAACGCCGCCACACCCACGGCAAGATCGTGCTGCATCCTTGATCGGATCGCGGATTACAAGCGAGCCAGGCGCGGGATCGGGCCGAACCTGCCGCGGCGGAAATCGAGGAAAGCCTCTTCGATCTCGTCACGGCTGCCCATGACGAATGGCCCGCCGAAGACGATCCGTTCGCGAATCGGCTTGCCGGAGAACAGCATCACCGTGGTGGGCCGATCCGGATCGGTGGCGCGCAGTTCCAGGGTGGTCGGTTCGGTGGCGGTCATGGGATCCGACCAGGCGATCCGGCCCTCGGAAACCGCGGTTCCGCCCACGGACGCGCCACCCTCGATGACGAAGGCGAACGCGCGATCCTCCGGCGACAGCACCGGGCTGTAGGTACTGCCCGGCTCCAAGGTGACGAGCAGACCGGTTATCGGCCAATGGTTCTTGGCCGGACCGGAGACCCCGCCCGGATTGCCGGAGACAACCCGCACCAGCACTCCGGGCGCTTCGATTCGCGCCTGATCCGCTTGCCGCACATCCTGATAGCGGGTCTCGACCATCCGCTTGTCGGTCGGCAGATTCAGCCACAGCTGCAGGGTGTGGGCGAATTCGTTGCGGAAGGCCAACTCGCGGTGGATGATTCCGCGTCCGGCCGTCATCCACTGGACGTCGCCGGGTTCCAGCGCGCCCGCGTGGCCGAGGCTGTCGCCGTGTTCGAGGACGCCGTCGAGTACCACGGTGACGGTCTCCAGGCCGCGGTGCGGATGCCATTCGAAGCCGGGGGAGGAGATCCAGTCCTCGGCCATGAGCAGGAACGGGTCGGTGCGGGTCACGTCGTCGGGCGCGATGACCAGGGCGTTCTTGTCGACCTGATCGGTCGGTCCGCCCATGGCCTTGGTCCGGACGCGGTCCACCTTGCGCGGAACCGTGACTGTTGTGGTCATGCGCACTCCTCCTGGCCGAGAAATTGGTGACAAGTCAACCAACGGCTGGCACGGGAGGGGTATTCCCCGGCTCGCGGGTTCGCGGGTCAGAACGGCCAGAGCTTGCGCGGGCCGCCGGTGAGCTGCGGGGCGTCGGCGCTCACGGTGGCGATCAGCTGTTTGGGATGCGGGTTGACCCAATGGCGTTCGGCCGACCCGTCGCGGAAGACCACCGTGGGCACGGTCTCGTTCCCGTCGGCCACCGAGCGCACGAAGGCCGCCGCCTCCGGGTCCTGCCAGATGTCCACTTCCCGGTAGACGATGCCGTGCCGGTTCAGCACCCGGCGCATGCGAGAACAGTACGGGCAGCCCGGGCGCCGGTAGACGACGAGTTCCGGCGCGGCATCGGCGGTCATGTCGGGAGTCTATGGCGCGGAGGCGATTCCGGCGAGGCTCAGCCGTGCTTGCTCAGATAGTCCTCGTACATCGGGCGCAGCACCTCGCCGATCTTGCCCTCACCGGCGTGGGCGTAGTCGTCCAGGATCGGCAGCACGTACTTGATGTCGGCCTCGCTCTCGCCGAGGTCACCGGCGGCGGCCTCGGCGGCCGGGATGGACTTCAGCAGCTCCCACAGGAACTTGATATCGCCCCGCCGCGCCGCGAGCTTCACCGCGCGGTCGTGCAGTTCCTTGGTGCTCAGGCTCTCGAGATCCGAAGTTTCGGCCATGACCTCGACTGTAATGGAGGCCATGACACAGCAGCCGAGGTACCGGGTCAAGCGCGTCTACGACGCCCCCGACGCCGAGGACGGCCGCCGGGTGCTGGTGGACCGGCTCTGGCCGCGCGGCGTCAGCAAACAGGCGGCGGGCATCGACGAGTGGGCCAAGGAGGTGACGCCCTCGAACGAACTTCGCAAGTGGTATCACGCGGATCCGCAGACACGCCGTGCGGAGTTCGAAAGGAAGTATCGAATCGAGCTCGCGGACGAGGGTGCGCGGGAGGGGTTGGCGCGGCTCCGGAAGGAGGCCGCCGAGGGCCCGTTGACGCTGGTCACGGCCACCAAGGAACCCGACCTCAGCCACGTCCCGATCCTCCTCGATGAATTGCGCGAAACACCCAGAGCGGACAGGCGTTAACGCGATCTTCACCAACGCGCCCGACCGTCGGGAAGCCGGATCGCGATTTCGGCGGTAGCGTCGGGGGTGCGGGCCGCGTAGGTGTGGTTCGTACGGGAGGTCCTGATCGTGACTGAGCAACTCAGTGCGAGGGGGCCGGCACCCGGCCCTCGGGTCGTACGACCCCAAGGCTGACCGGCCCAGCGAGAACGCTCGCGCGGTGTCGCGCGAGTGGCAAAGGAGCCCACCGTGACTGATGCACGCTCCGTTACCGCTCCCACCCGGGACGCCGGCTCTGACCAGAGCCCGCAGACCAAAACGAAGGGGGCACACGCCTCGCAGTCGTCCGAATCCGGACCGAAATCCTTCGTAGTCGACACGTCGGTGCTGCTGTCCGATCCTTGGGCGCTGACCCGTTTCGGCGAGCACCACGTGGTGCTGCCGCTCGTGGTGATCAGCGAACTCGAGGCCAAACGACACCACCACGAACTCGGCTGGTTCGCTCGCGAGGCATTGCGCATGCTGGACGATCTGCGTCTGGCACACGGTCGGCTCGATCAGCGGGTGCCGATCGGCGCCCAGGGCGGGACACTCCAGGTGGAGTTGAACCACACCGATCCGAACGTCCTTCCCGTCGGATTCCGCACGGACACCAACGATTCCCGCATCCTGGCCTGCGCGCTCAACCTGGCCGCCGAGGGGCAGCGGGTCGTGCTGGTGTCCAAGGACATTCCGCTGCGCGTCAAGGCGAGCGCGGTGGGCCTGCGGGCCGACGAGTATCACGCGCAGGACGTGGTCACCTCCGGATGGACCGGCATGGTGGAGCTCGAGGTGGCCGTCGCCACCGTCGACAAGCTCTACGCCGAGACCCTCATCGATCTCGACGAGGCGCGGGACCTGCCCTGCCACACCGGAATCCGCCTGCTCAGCCCGCGCGGCAGCGCCCTGGCCCGGGTCACCCCGGACAAGCGGTTGCAGCTGGTCCGCGGCGACCGCGAGGCCTTCGGGCTGCACGGACGCTCGGCCGAACAGCGCATCGCGCTGGATCTGCTGCTGGACGAGAGCATCGGCATCGTCTCACTGGGCGGGCGCGCCGGCACCGGCAAGTCGGCGCTCGCGCTGACCGCCGGGCTCGAGGCCGTCCTGGAACGGCGCACGCATCGAAAGGTGGTGGTGTTCCGGCCGCTCTACGCGGTGGGCGGACAGGAGCTCGGCTACCTGCCGGGCTCCGAGAGCGACAAGATGGGACCGTGGGCGCAGGCCGTCTTCGACACCCTCGAGGGGCTGGCCAGCCCCGAGGTGATGGAGGAGGTGCAGGCGCGCGGCATGCTGGAAGTGCTGCCGCTCACCCACATTCGCGGGCGCTCGCTGCACGACTCCTTCGTGATCGTGGACGAGGCGCAGTCGCTGGAACGCAATGTGCTGCTCACGGTGCTGAGCCGACTGGGCAGCGGATCGCGGGTGGTGCTCACCCACGATGTCGCCCAGCGCGACAACCTGCGGGTCGGACGGCACGACGGCGTGGCCGCCGTGATCGAAAAGCTCAAGGGGCACCCGTTGTTCGCGCACGTGACCCTCACCCGCAGTGAGCGGTCGCCGATCGCGGCCCTGGTGACCGAGATGCTGGAGGAGTTCGGGCCCAATTCCTGACCCTCGATAACTGAGACCCGCCCGGCCGGAGTGCGACTCGCGCACCGGCCGGGCGATTCTTTTCGCGTGTGTTTCGCCCTCCCCGCGGCAGGGTAGCTTTCGGTGAAATTCCAGCTCGGCCGCACTATCGGGAGGATTTGGAAATGCACCACATCGCTCGACGCACGGCTGGCATCATCGCGGCGCTTGCGGTCGTCACCGCACTCGGCGCGGGTTGCGACAAGGACAAGGACAAGGATTCCGCGTCGTCCACCACCACGGCGGCCGCGACCTCCGAAACGCATATCGCCGAAACCAAGATCTCCACGCCGAACGGTGAAATCGCCGTCGCCGGAGGGGTTCTGGAGAAATACAACGCCATGGGCGGACCCGCCAGCCCGCTCGGCATGCCCACCGGCGCGGCCAAGGACGCGCCCGACGGCGGCACGGTGCAGGAATTCGACGGCGGCGCCATCTACTCCAGCCCGACCCACGGCACCCACGTGGTGTGGGGCGAGATCCGCAAGGCGTGGGAGGAACAGGGCGGCGCCAGCGGCAAACTCGGCTACCCGACCAGCGACGAGTTCGATATCGCCGGCGGCAAGCAGAGCGATTTCAGCGGCGGCACCATCACCTGGGGCGACAACAAGACCACCGTCACCGAGAAATAGCCCGGCGGTCCGGGGCGCGGTGACGCGCGCCCCGGATCCGGCCTATTCCATAGCCGATTCGAATACCGCGCGAAGATCCCCACGTTTGCCCGATTGCGGCTAGGTTGGTCCGGTGCAGAACGCTTTGGCCGATCGGGACCTGCTGGTATCACTCGCGGACGTGGTGGAGGAAAACCTCGTGCGGCATATCGCCGCCGCCGCGGAGTGGCAGCCCCACGACTACGTGCCGTGGGACGACGGCCGCAATTTCGCCTTCATGGGCGGAACCGATTGGGAGCCCGAGCAATCCGAGCTCAGCGAGGTCGCCAAGACCGCGCTCACCGTCGGCGTGCTGATCGCCGACAACCTGCCCGCCTACCACCGCGAACTCGGCAAGTACCTGAACCGCGGGCCGTGGTGGCGCTGGGTCGGCCGCTGGACCGCGGAGGAGAACCGGCACGAGATCCTCATCCGCAACTACCTCATGGTCAGCCGCGCCGTCGACCCGATCGCGCTGGAGCGGATGCGCATGGCGCACATGACCGCCGGTTTCCGCCGCCCCGCCATGCACCTGCCCGACGTGATCGCCACCCTCGCCTTCGAGGAGACCGCCGCCGCCGTGCGCCACCGCACCACCGCGCGCCTGGCCGACAATGTCATCGTCGCCACCATCGCCGACCGCCTCGCCGCCGATGACGAACTCCAGGCGGTGTTCTTCGCCAACCTGGTGAGCGCGGCCCTCGACCTGGCCCCCGACCAGACCGTCCGCGCCATCGCCGACCGGGTCGCCGACTTCCACGTCCCCGTCGTCGAACTCGCCGACGGCCGCACCAGCACCGAGGTCCTCGCCGAGGCGGGCATCTACGACCCCGCCCGCGAACCCGAACTCGTCTTCACCCCGCTGCTCGAGCAGTGGAACATCTTCACCCGCACCGACTTCACCGAAGCGGGCGAGAAGGCCCGAGCCGAACTGGCCCACCTCCGCCCCTGATCCATCCCCCGCGCTATCGAGCCCTCCGGGGCCCCTTCGCGTGGTTCGATGCCGACGCCCGCCGCGAAATCGTGGCGGGCGTCGCGCTTTTCGCATCCCCCGGCGATGTCCCGGCGCAAAGTCTGCCGCTCTCAGTGCTTCTCGGCCGGGTCGCCGGAGACGACGGCGGCGAGGTTGGCGAGTTCGTTCGCCCGGCCTTGCCGGAGGCGCTCGGTCCAGACGTCGTCGTGCATGGCGTCCGCGGTCATCACCACACGGACACCCGCATCGGTCGGCTCCAGGTCCACGGTGGTGAGGAACTCGTACGGCTCGACGCCGGGGATGAAGTCGGCCAGCGAGGTGTAGGCGAGCCGGTTGGGGCCGTCGACCTCGGTGAAAGTCTTACGGGACTCGGTCGACAGCGGCATGCCCGCGGACCGCATGAACTCGACCTGCTCAGGCGCGGTCGCGGTCATGGTGTAGACCAGTTCGCCGCCCGGGCGCAGGTCGAGCCGGTCGACGCGCACGGTGAAACCGTCCGGCGCCCACCACTTCTCGATTCCGGCGGCGGTGGTCCACAGGTCCCAGATGGTCTGGGCGGTGGTGGCGTACTCGTGCTCGATGCGGATCTGGTCGGACATGTCGTGCTCCTCGGTTCGGAAATATTCTCTGACAGGAATATATCCCTGGAGGCATACTTAGTCAATGGACCCCGCACTATTCGCCGCCCTGGCCGAACCCAACCGGCTACGGATCGTCGAGCTGCTGAACGCCGCACCTCGTCCGGTCGGCGAGATCGCCACCGCCCTCGACCTGCGGCAACCGCAGACGACAAAGCATCTCCAGGCCCTCGAACGCGCCGGCCTGGTGGTGATGGAACCGCTCGGCCAGCGCCGCATCTACGCCCTGCGCCGCGACCCACTGCGCGACCTACGAGAGTGGCTGGCCGGATTCGAGGCCGACCACCCGTCGGAATCGGTGCTCACCGAATACCGAGCGGCCATCGACGCCGAACCGGTGCTGACCCACGAATTCGAACGCACCCTGCCGGTACCACCGGCGACGGTATGGGACTGGTGGACCTCACCCGCCCTGGTCCGCCGCTGGTGGCACCCCGCCCACTTCGAGATCGCCGACTGTGTCCTCGAACCGGTCAACGGCGGCGCCCTGTCGATCGCGCTCCGAGAAGGCGACGGCACCCGATACCGCAGCGCCGGCCACTACCTCGACGTCCAACCCCCCGAACGCCTCCGGTTCCAGCTGGCACCGCTGACCGACAACGGAACCCCCCTCTTCGACGCCGACCACCTCCTCGAACTGACCCCCACGCCGACCGGCACCCGGTTGGATCTCCGAATTCGCGTCTCCGATCCCATCCCGGGAGCCGAACCGGCCGTCGCCGGTATCCGCCTCGGCTGGAATCAACTCCTGGACAACCTCACTCACGCCCTTACCACGTGAACAGTGTCGGTGGCTTGCGATTTGATGATGCCGTGATCGAACAGCTCCGTACCCTGCCCGAGATTCCGGTGCTTCGCGACCGTTGCCGCGCCATGGCGATGCTGGACGCCATCTTCAGCCCGGAATGGCAATACCGGTACTTCTCCTTCAACTCCGCTTGGGGCGAGGGCGAGGAGATGGCGTCCATGCGCGACGGCCAGGGCAACGACTGGTTCCTCGTCTTCTCCAAGGTCGGCGCCTACGGCCGCGCCTTCGACCACGAGGCCCCGAACGCCCCGCACCTCGTCGACGCGGTCCCGAGCGTCTTCGCGGACTACGTCGCGGAACCGGCCTTCGCCGGCCCGGACGGCTCCCTGCTCGTCACAGTGTGCTTCTGGCGGCAGCCGGGCGACACCGAATGGGGCGTGGCCGCAGCCGAATCGGGTGCCGAGAACCCGTTTGCGGTGCTGCTCGAAGGCACCCCCCAGGCCTACCGCGCCTGGGCCGAGGACTACTACGAAACCGAGCTCGACCCAGCGGCCGTGGACCACATCTACGCATTGCGCCCACTTACCCAGGCCGTCGTGTCCAGTCTCAACCCGACCCTCGACCTCGCCGAACTGGACAACGACCTCGCCGAAATCAATTACCCACGTTGACCTTCGAGCATGGCGGTGGTGGGCGGGTCAGCGGGGGAGCGCGGCGCGGATCAGGCCGGTCAGCGTGCCGCGCAGGAAGTTCTCCCAGCTGAAGTGGTCGTGCCACAGGGTGATTCGGCCGTCGCGGAAGTCGAAGGTGCCGCAGACCCAGAAGGAGATCTCGATCGGGCCCATGCGCAGGTAGTCGGTGCGCTCGGTGAGCACCGCGCCGTCCTCGGTGGCCGCGATGTGGTGCATGTCGGCGCGGAAGCCGAAGCGCGGGCTGTTGAGCTGGGTGAGGACCCAGCGCACGCGGTCGGCGCCGCGAATATCGGGGAGCGAGGTGTTCTTCCAGACGATGGCCGGATCCACCAGATCCAGGGCCTCGTCGACGATCTTCATCTCCATGGCGGCGAAGAACTCGCGCACCGTGGTGACCGGATCCTGCTTCAGCTCGGGTAGCTCGGACATGAGCCGAGCGTAGGCCGAATCCGGGCCGCGGCGAAGGAATTACGCGGACTCGCGACGGGCGGCGATGAGCGCCCCGAGACCGTCCAGGATGCGGTCGATTCCGAAGGCGAGCGCATTGCCCGCACCCGGCTCGGGCGTGCCGCCCATGGTCGCCGCGAAGGCCGCGACGGCGTGCGGGAAACGCTCGGCCTGAGCCGTGAGCACCGCGCCCAGCTCCCGGGCCATCTGTTCCTCGGCGGAATCGTCGCCCAGGGGGACCGTGGTCTGCATGGCCACCGCACGGGCATGGCTGAGTAGCAGGACGACGGTGTCGAACTGTTCGGCAATGGTCAGCCCGGTGTCGGCGAGCACGCTCAGAGCCCCGTCCACCCAGCCCAATTCGTTGGGGCCCATCGGGCGAATGCCGGTGGCCAATTCATTGGCCCACGGGTGAATCCGCACCTGCTCGTAGATCGTCTCGGTCCAGATCGGCAGGTAGGAGCGCCACGGCTCCGGCGAATCCGCCTGCGCGGGCTCGACTTTCGGCGGTGCGCCGAGTGCGGCGTCCAGCATGAGCGCGGTGAGCTCGGTCCGCCCGGGGACGTAGCGATACAACGCCATCTTCGCGCAGCCGACCCGCTCGGCCAGCCGCGCCATGGACAGGTTCCCCAGGCCTTCGGTGTCGGCGAGCTCGACCGCCTCGCCGACGATGCGCTCCAGCGTGAGCGACGGTTTCGGCCCGCGTCGCGGGCGGTCGGGGGTGCCCCACAGCAGTTCGAGGGTGGTCGGTGCCGGCATGGTCGCCATCCTTCCGGATTTCCGGGTTGACAGGTAACTGCGTCCACCATACTCTATTAATCATCAACAGCGTCCGACGGACGCAGTTACCGAAGGAGTCACCGCAATGCGCAACACCACCGTCCTCATCTCCGGAGCCAGCGTCGCCGGTCCCGCCCTCGCCTACTGGCTGCACCGCTACGGCTTCCGGGTGACCGTGGTCGAGAAGGCCACGAGCCTGCGCTCCGGCGGGCAGGCCGTCGACTTCACCGGCGAGACCCACATGACCGTGCTCGAGCGGATGGGCGTCCTCGACGACATCAAGCGCCGCCAGACCGGCAAGACCGACTGGGTGCTGGTCGACGAGAGCGACACCGAACAGGCCGTCATGGCCGGCGAATTCCTCGGCGGCGATATCGAGATCCTGCGCGGCGACCTGGCCGAGGTCCTCTACAACCGGACCGCCGGGGAATGCGAATACCTCTTCGGCGACACCGTCACCGCGCTTCAGGAATCGGCGGACGGTGTGTACGTCGAATTCCAGAACGCGCCCGCGCGGGTCTTCGATCTGGTCTTCGGCTGCGACGGCATCCACTCCCGGGTCCGGAAGCTGGCCTTCGGGCCCGAAGCGGACTACGTGCACCACGACGGCTACTACTACGCCATCGCGGGTGAGTCGATCTGGGCGGACATGCCGGAGGGTGATCGGCAGCGGGCCCGGTCCCTGGGCTGCAATATCCCGGGCCGGTTCGCGATGACGGGCGGAAACAAGGCCGCGCAGTTCTACCTGTTCGCCTCGCCCCAACTCGATTACTCGCGAGACGATCTGGATCAGCAGCGCGCCATCGTGGCCGGGCAATTCGCCGGAATGGCCTGGGAAGCGCCGCGCATGCTGGCCGAGCTGCCGCACCTGGAGGGTTTCTACCTCGACGCCATCGCCAAGGTGAAGATGAAGAACCTCACGAAGGGCCGCGTCGCGCTCGTCGGGGATGCCGGGCACGGCCACACGCTCAATGGCTTCGGCACCGGATCGGCGATTGTCGGCGCCTATGTGCTCGCCGGTGAATTGGCCTTGGCCGAAGGGGATTACACCGTGGCGTTCGCACGCTACGAGGAAATCATGAAGCGGCTGCTGCGCAAGGCCGATGGGGCCAGCCCGGGGCGGTTCATCGCTCCTCGAACGGCTCGTGGCCTGCGGCTTCGCAATTGGTTCGTGCGCTCGCGGGGTTTCAAGATGATGGTGAAGTTCGGCGAGAGCGCCAAGAACGACATCGATCTGAAGAACTATCCCGAAATGGTGGGCTCGAACTGAGCCGCGCGCCGATGAGCATGGACGTGGTTATGGCGGCTTCCGCCGCCATAACCACCGACCAGTGTGCTCAAAGAATGATGCCGAGCGCCGCGAGGAACGAGCTGACACCGAGCGTGAAGAGAGCCACAAGACCAGCTCCGATTGCAACCAACATGGTTCTTTCCTTTCTTGGAACATCCGCGGTTCGCGGACACTCAGCTAATCGATCGCTATGAGTGATCCGTTTCACAGTCTGTTTCAGAAAAAGAAAAATAGGTTGCTGACCGGCACTCGGCCCATTGTCAGTTCTTCGAGTCGTCAACTTTCGCCATGGAGAGGACGTCCAGACGGCGATCCAGCTCCTCGACCGGCAGCTTGTCGCTGATCAGGCCCCGATCGATGACCGTCTGGCGGATGGTCTTCTTTTCCCTCAGCGCCTGCTTCGCCACCGCCGCCGCCTCCTCGTAACCGATCGCCGAATTCAACGGCGTCACGATCGAGGGCGAGGATTCCGCCAGCTGCCGCAGGTGCTCGACATTCGCGACGAGTCCCACGACGCACTTATCGGCGAACAATCGGGAAACATTGGCCAGCAGGCGAATCGACTCCAGCACATTCCGGGCCATAACCGGGATATAGACATTCAATTCGAAAGCGCCGTTGCCACCGCCCCAGGCAATGGTCGCGTCATTTCCGATGACCTGCGCGGCCACCTGGGTAACCGCCTCCGGGAGAACGGGATTCACCTTCCCCGGCATGATGGAGGAACCGGGCTGCAGATCCGGCAGCTGGAGTTCGCCCAAACCGGTGAGCGGGCCCGAGCCCATCCACCGAATGTCATTGGCGATCTTGGTGAGACTGATCGCCACCGTGCGCAGCGCGCCGGAGAGCTCCACCAGCCCGTCACGGGCGGCCTGCGCCTCGAAATGGTCACGCGCCTCGGACAAATGGTCCAGATCGGTCGCCTTCGCCAGTTCCGCAACGACTTTCGCGCCGAACCCGGCGGGCGCGTTGAGGCCGGTGCCGACCGCGGTCCCGCCGATCGCCAGCTCACCGACCCGCGGCAGGGCGGCCAGCAGGCGCTCGATACCGGCGCTGACCTGCCGGGTGTAGCCGCCGAACTCCTGGCCCAGGGTCACCGGCACCGCGTCCATGAGATGGGTGCGGCCGGACTTGACCACCGACTTCCACTCCGTCGACTTGTCCAGCAGCGCCAGCCGCAGATGGTCCAGCGCCGGGATCAGATCCTTGACGACCGCCTCGGTGGCCGCGAGATGCGTTGCGGTGGGGAAGGTGTCATTGGACGACTGCGACATGTTCACGTCGTCATTGGGGTGCACGGTGACGCCGTCGCGCGCGGCGATGCTGGCGATCACCTCGTTGGCGTTCATGTTCGAGCTGGTGCCCGAGCCGGTCTGGAACACATCGATCGGGAACTGGTCGTCATGCTTGCCGTCCGCGATCTCGCCCGCCGCGGCGATGATGGCGTCCGCCTTCGTCTTGTCCAGCAGCCCCAGATCGCGATTCACGGCCGCCGCGGCCGCCTTCAGCAGGCCGAGCGCGCGAATCTGCGCGCGCTCCAGGCCCCGTCCGCTGATCGGGAAGTTCTCCACGGCGCGCTGCGTCTGCGCCCGCCACAGGGCATTGACGGGGACGCGCACTTCACCCATCGTGTCGTGCTCGATCCGGTATTCGGTCTCGGTCATGAATTCGACCCTATGCCCGTCCCGAAGCCCGTGGGGGTGCCACGCCTGAGGGAATCAGCACACTCACGGCCGGGAATACGAGTGTGGCCGGACAGTCGGTCGACTGTCCGGCCACACAAGGCTTTTCGCCGATCAGGGCAGCGGCGGGGTGGCGTGCTCGTCGCCGATGAAGTCCACCGAGGCGTATTCCTTGAGCTTGGTGAGGCGGTGGTACGCGTCGATCATGCGGACGGTGCCGGACTTGGCGCGCATGACGATGGACTGCGTGTACGCGCCGCCGCCGTAGTAGCGCACGCCCTTGAGCAGGTCGCCGTCGGTGACGCCGGTGGCGCTGAAGAACACGTCGTCGCCGGAGACCAGATCGTTGGTGCTCAGGATGCGGTCGAGGTCGTGGCCGGCGTCGATGGCCTTCTGCTTCTCGGCGTCGTCCTTGGGCGCGAGCTTGCCCTGCAGCGCGCCGCCCAGGCAGCGCATGGCGGCCGCGGCGATGATGCCCTCGGGGGTGCCGCCGATGCCGATGAGCATGTCGACGCCGGATTCCGGACGGGCGCAGGCGATGGCGCCGGCGACGTCACCGTCGGAGATGAGGCGGATGCGGGCGCCCGCGTCGCGGACGGCCTTCATGTGCTCGGCATGGCGGGGACGGTCCAGGATGCAGACCGTCAGGTCGGAGACCGACGAGTTCTTGGCCTTGGCGACGCGGCGTAGGTTCTCCGCGATCGGGGCCGACAGGTCGATGACATCGGCGGCGTCGGGGCCGACGGCGATCTTCTCCATGTAGAACACGGCCGAGGGGTCGAACATGGCGCCGCGCTCGGCGACCGCCAGCACGGAGATCGCGCCCGGCGAGCCCTTCGACATCAGGGTGGTGCCGTCGATCGGGTCGACCGCGAAATCGAGTTCGGCGCCGGTGCCGTCGCCGACCAGTTCGCCGTTGTAGAGCATGGGCGCTTCGTCCTTCTCGCCCTCACCGATCACCACGATGCCGCGCATGGAGACGGTCGCCACCAGCTGCCGCATGGCGTCCACGGCCGCGCCGTCGCCGCCTTCCTTGTCGCCCCGGCCGACCCACCGGCCCGCGGCCATGGCCCCGGCCTCGGTGACCCGGACCAACTCGAGCGCTAGGTTGCGGTCCGGCGCCTCGCGGCGGCTGGATGCGGTCATGACGGGAGCCTCCTTGGTCGTTTACTGCTGCGTGAATTGTCGCATTGCGGTTCTGGGGCTCCGGCACGTACTTACGTTTCCAGCCACCGTGAGCTCGGTCGCACCTGTGCCCCATGGATACTGGGAGCCGTGTCCTACCAAAAGCCGCGCAGTCAGAACGACTACAAGGACCTGCTGTGGTCACTGGCTCCGCTGGTGCTGATCTGCTTGGTCATCGCGGGCATCGCGAGCCAGTGCTCGTTCTCCACGGGCGGGCCCAAGCAGGGGCAGATCCCGAACTTCGATGTGAAGGCGGCGCTCACCGACGACGCGCGGCTCATGCCGTTCCCGATCCGGCTGCCGGTGCTGCCGGACACCGACCCGGACAAGTGGACGCCGAACTCCGGTAGCCACGACACCATCACCGGGACGGGCGGCGGGCAGACCAGCACCGTCGGGTACATCACGCCCGAGGGCACGTACATGCAGCTGACCCAGTCGAACGCGAGCGTGGACGCCCTCGACAAGAAGTACGCGAGCGGGCGCCCGGCGTCGGGGAGCGAGCAGCGCGGCGGGCAGAAGTGGATCGTCTACGCCGAGCAGGGTTCGGAACCGGCCTGGATCGCGGACTTCGGTGATTCGCGCGTGGTTATCAAGGGCGCGGGCAATGGCGCGGCCTTCAACACCCTCGCCACCGCCGTCAGCCAGGCCCAGCCGCTGCCGCGTAGTTGATCCCGCACGGCTGATTCGAAAGCGGCTGGGGCTCAGCCGCTTCGATCACTCCTCCGAACTCCGGTGGGCCAGCGTGTCCTCGACCCGCTTGCGGGCCCCCGCCAGATGCTGTTCACAGCGGTTGGCCAGCGCCTCGCCGCGTTCCCACAGAGCGAGCGAATCGTCGAGATCCATGCCGCCCTGCTCGAGCATCTTCACCACATTGACCAGTTCGTCGCGGGCGCGTTCATAGCCGAAGGTGGCGATCTCGGCGCGATCGTCGGTGGTCTCGCTCATTCGGTGTCCTTTCGGGTGGGGCGGGGAGCCAGGGATTGGGCGCCGAGGGCGGCGGCGGAGATCGCGCCGTCGGCCACCCGGATGCGGAGCTGGGTGCCGGGCGGGGAGTCCTCGATGGCGCGGACCACCTCGCGGTCCTTGCCGTTGACGCGTTGCACTACCGCGTAACCGCGGGCCAGGGTGGCGGCCGGGCCCACTGCGGAAAGCTTTTCGCGCAGGTGGCGGGTGGTGGTGGATTCGCCGGTGAGCAGATGGGTGACCGCGCGCTCGGCGGACATCCGCAACCGCTCGATCTCGTCGTGGCGCTGGTCGAGCAGGCGTAGCGGATCGGCAAGCACCGGGCGGGAACGCATCTGGGCCAGGGCACGGGACTCGCGGTCGACCCAGCCGCGCAGGGCCGCGGCGGCGCGGGAGCGAAGTTCTTGCAGCAGCGCGGCTTCGGCGGCGGCATCGGGGACGATGCGCTTGGCGGCATCGGTCGGGGTGGCGGCGCGCAGGTCGGCGACGTAGTCGGAGATCGGATTGTCGGGCTCGTGGCCGATGGCGCTGACGATGGGGGTCTTCGCCGAAACGATGGCGCGGCACAGGGTCTCGTCGGAGAACGGCAGCAGATCCTCGACGCTGCCGCCGCCGCGGGCCAGCACGATCACATCAACTTCCGGATTCGCGTCCAGGGCGGCGATGGCCTCCAGGATCTGCGGCACCGCGGTCGGCCCCTGCACGGCGGTATTGCGGATCTCGAACCGCACCGCGGGCCAGCGCTGGGTGGCCACGGTCACCACATCGTGTTCGGCGGCGCTGGCGCGGCCGGTGATGAGGCCGATTCGATTGGGCAGGAACGGAATCGGCCGCTTGAGCCGCGGATCGAACAGCCCCTCGGCGGACAGCAACGCCTTCAGCCGCTCGATGCGGGCCAGCAGCTCCCCGATCCCCACCGGCCGAATCTCGGTGACCCGCAACGACACCGTGCCCCGCCCGGTGAAGAACGACAGCTTCCCGTACACGACGACCCGGCTGCCTTCTTGCAGCGGCACCGCCGAATTGCGCAGCAGCTCCGGATCACAGGTCACCGACAGCGACATATCCGCCGCCGTATCCCTGAGCACCAGAAACGCGGTCCGAGTCCCCGGCCGCACATTCATCTGGGTGATCTGCCCCTCCACCCATACCGCACCCAGCCGATCGATCCACTGCGCCACCTTCACCGAGATGGTCCGCACCGGCATCGGATTCTCGGCAGACGAACTCGGCGGCCGCGCAGGCGTCTCGGTGGTCACCACACCGATTCTTGCAGTGCCCACCGACGCCGAACACACAGCGCCCGCGACACGGGCTCCCGCGCGTGCCCACTCGCACGAAAGCCCGTGAAACGAAGCGCACCGGCCGCCGGGTAGTACCCGGTCGACCGGCGCTGGTCGAGAGTCGGTTTCCTACTTGGCCTGAACGGTCGCGATGCGGTTCGTCAGCATGGTGACGAAAGGCGCCCGATCGAACGTCTCCTGCTCGTAAGCCAGGAGGGTGGCGAGATCCTCCACCGACAGCTGGCGCAGACGCGCACGCAGCTGGGCGATGGTCATATTGGCGTAGTCGAAGCGCGACGCCACCTCGGGCTCAACGACACCGCTGCCATTGTGGCCGTTGGTCGACGCCTTGGAAGCCGTTGCCGGATCCGAGGTTTCGGCGGCCTCCGGTTCGGCTGCCTCCTGCGCGGCCGATTCGGTGGCAACCGGTTCGGATTCGGCCGCAACGGGTTCGGCGGGCGCCGGAGTCGGCTCCACCACAGCCGCGGCGGGCTCCTCGACGGCCGGTTCGGGCTCGGTGAAGAGGTCGAAACGGCTCTGTCGTACCGAATCAGAGGCGAAGCTCGGCGTTTGCTCGTCGAGTTCGTCCTCATCGAAGGTGGCCCATTCGGGCTGCTCTTCCGGCTGGTTGACCAAACGGTCGAAAACTTCGTCGCCCTTGAGGGCGAGGCTGGTCACGAACTGCTGGAGGTGCATGGTGGTCTGCAACATCTGGCTGATCGCGGTGATCGGGAAATTGAGTGCGGTGGTCGGTAGCCGACGAGTTTCCTCGAGGGCATAGACGGCAGCCCCGGCGGCGACCCGGGCCAGGAACGGAGGTCGGAACATGCCCCTAGCCTGCCCGAAACGCGGTGTGATGCAAAGGTGAGAGCGCACGAAAAGTGATTGTGACCCTAGCCTCCGCGCGAATGCGCGCCGAGGGGCACACGTATTCTTGGGGCCATGTCCTCGGCTATCCCTTTGAACGTCGGAATCGTCCGGTCCGCGGCAGGTGATGTCGACGCCCCGAAGCGAGTTCTGCTCGCGGAACCGCGCGGCTACTGCGCCGGTGTGGACCGGGCGGTCGAAACGGTGGAGAAGGCGCTCGAAAAGCACGGCGCCCCCATCTATGTCCGCAAGGAAATCGTGCACAACCGGCACGTGGTGGAAACCCTGCGCGAGCGCGGTGTGATCTTCGTCGACGAGACCGACGAGGTGCCCGAGGGCGCGCTCGTGGTGTTCTCGGCGCACGGCGTCTCCCCGGCCGTGCACGAGTCGGCCGCCGAGCGGAACCTGCACACCATCGACGCCACCTGCCCGCTGGTCACCAAGGTGCACCAGGAGGCCAAGCGTTTCGCCCGCGACGACTTCGACATCCTGCTCATCGGCCACGAGGGCCACGAGGAGGTCGAGGGCACCGCGGGTGAGGCCCCCGAGCACGTGCAGCTGGTGGACGGCCCGGACGCCGTCGACCAGGTCACCGTGCGCGACGAGAACAAGGTGATCTGGCTCTCCCAGACCACGCTCTCGGTGGACGAGACCATGGAGACGGTCAACCGCCTGCGTCAGCGCTTCCCCAAGCTGCAGGATCCGCCGAGCGACGACATCTGCTACGCCACCTCCAACCGGCAGACCGCGGTGAAAGCCATGGCGCCGGAGTGCGATCTGGTGATCGTGGTCGGCTCGCGCAATTCCTCGAATTCGGTGCGGCTGGTCGAGGTCGCGCTGACCGCGGGGGCGCGGGCCGCGCATCTGGTCGACTTCGCGCGCGAGGTCGATACCGCGTGGCTCGACGGCGTGCGCACGGTCGGCGTCACCTCGGGCGCGTCGGTGCCGGAGATTCTGGTCGAGGGTGTGCTGGAACTGCTGGCCGAGCACGGTTTCGGCGAGGTGGTGCCGGTGACCACCGCCAATGAGACGCTGGTGTTCTCGCTGCCGCGCGAACTGCGTGCCGCACGCGCGTAAGCTCCGAAACTTATTCGCGCCCTCCACATTCGTTGTGGAGGGCGCGAATTGCTATCCGGGGGATGTTATTTCGTACCAGATTTCGTGATTGCCGGAAATCTACGTGCGTGTCGCTCGCGTGTCGCCGAACCGGATCTCCTGATCAACGCTCGATGCGGCCGGAATCGCGTTCGCGATAGCGCACATTCGGGCGCGGGTGCGGCGGGATATCGCCCGGCTGCGGACGACGGCGACGGCCGCCTTCGGGCTGGGCCGGATTCGGCTCGGGGGCGGCGTGATTGCCGGTGCCGTTGCCGCGCGCGGCGGCTTGGTCGGGGCTCTGCGCGCGCCGACGGCGGCCCTCGGGTGCGGACTCGGGGGCGGGCTGGGCGGCGCGGCGGTCGGCCGGGACGGCCCGGCGC
>NZ_BAAFGR010000105.1:0-28823 GCF_041154655.1 Nocardia sp. JMUB6875 | reverse complement strand
CGCCCCAGCCGCACCTCCCGCTCCACGGCGACAGGCTCGACGGTTCCGATCTCGATGGCCTCGGTGTGCATGGGCCCAACCTCCTGGGACTCGGCCTCACGGGGGTGCTGCCAATCAGCACTATCGATTCAACGGCCGAAACCCCAGCGGCGCTCCCGAATTGCCTGAGCACTTGCTGTGGAGTCGGCACCGGTTGTATTACGACGACCCGAACCTGCTCGATTCCGGACTCCGCGGCCTCGCATAGGGTGGTCGGCGGAACGGGGAGGAATCAGACATGGTCGATGAGTTCACGCGTGAGCAACCGGTTGGCGAGGTGGTGGCGCCGGAACCGGCGAAAAGGTGGAACAAGGGCCGGGTCGGGCGGCTGTTGCTGGCGGTGATCGCGTGGTTGTTCTTGATCGCGGGTGTGGTCGGGGTGGGGCTGCACTACAGCACCTGGGTGCGGGAGCCGGTGGTGCTGGCGGCGTCGTTCGCCTCGTATTTCATGGTGGGTGCGGTTATCGCGACCGTGCTGTTCGGTCTGGGCCGTCGCTGGGTGAGCGCGGGGCTGGCCGTGGCGGTGTCGGCGGTCGCGGTCTGGACGCAGGCGCCGATGTTGTGGCCGGACGGGAGTGCGCCGCCGGGCACGGATCTCGTGGTGATGCAGTCGAATCTGGAGCTCGGCCATGGTGATGCCGACGCCCTGGTCCGGACGGCCCGCGAGAATGCCGCCGAAGTACTGACCATCGAGGAACTGACCCCCGGACTGCTGGACCGGCTCGACGCGGCGGGCCTCGCGGAGCTGCTGCCGTACCGGTTCACCGCGCCCTCGGGCGGGGGCCAGGGCACCGGCATCTTCAGCAAGTATCCGATCCAGGACGGCGTGAAGTTCGAGGGCTTCTGGCTGAACAACCTGCGCGCCACCATGATTCACCCGGAACGCGGCCCGATCACGGTGTTCGCGCTGCATCCGATCCCGCCGCTGGTGCACACCGGCGTCTGGGCGCACGAGCTCTCGCGCATCGGCGAGCTGCTGGACGAGCAGACCGGTCAGGTCGTGGTCGGCGGCGATTTCAACTCCACCTGGGACCACGCCCCGTACCGGAATCTGCTGCGCGGCCGCTACGCCGACTCCGCCGAACTCCTCGGCGTGGGCGCCCTCCCGACCTGGCCCACCAACCGGCCCGTCGGCCCGGCGATCGGCATCGACCGGGTGCTGGTCGCGGGCGGCCACGCCACCGAACTGCACTCGATCCACATGCCCGGCACCGACCACCGCGCGGTCGTCGCCCGCCTGCGCCTGTAACGGGCGATCAGGCCGATCGCTCGATGGATGGAACCCGGTCCGCCCCACTCGCTGACTCCCGCGGGGCCAGGTCGATCCGGATGACGAGCAGGTCCGCGCCGAGCGCGCGGACCACGATCGCGTTGAGCATGCGCAGCGGATGCCAACCGACCAGCCGCCGTTGTCTTTCCAGCGGATCCTCGTCTGGCAGGACTGTTGCCCGCCCGTCCCGCCAGACGAAACGCCAACCCTGCCGGAGCTTTACGCGCACGGTGGGTTCGGCCAGGAGGTTGCGGACGTATCCGGCGCGGTAGCCGTGTTCGGCGATGATCCAGAAGACGTCGCCGTCCAGACCGTTGCCCACCGGCGTGCGGTACCGCCGTCCGGTGCGGCGGCCCACCGTTTCCACGAGCGCGTATCCGAACGGCACGAAGCCGATCCGGAACAGCAGGCGCACAACGGGATTGAGCAGGTAGCGCTGGAAGGCCGCTACCGCGGCCCGTTTTCCGCGCGGCCAGAGGATGGTGAGCGGGATGTTGACCAGGAGCACCGCCGACTCCAGCAGCGGAACCAGCGGAGACGACGAGGCCGTGGGGTCGATCTTCCAGGTGATCCAGGCCAGGGCGGTCAGGCCCAGCGACCCGGTGATGACGGTGCGGGAGCGAACTTTTCGAAGCAATTCCATACGATCGTATTGTTCCATACGAGTGTATGGTTGTCGATATGCGGAAATACGGATCGACGAGCCGTGAGCAGCTCACCGACGCGGTGTTCACCATCGCGGGCACGAAGGGGCTGGACGCCGCGAGCATTCGTGAGGTCGCGGCCGCGGCCGAGGTGTCCATCGGCGCGGTGCAGCATCACTTCACCAGCAAGGACGAGCTCTACGCCTTCGCCTTCGAACAGCTCACCGCTCGCGTGCGCGCCCGCATGGGCGACATCGACCCGGATGCCCCGCTGGCCGACCGGCTGACCACGGCACTGTCCCAACTACTTCCGCTCGATGCCGAACGCGAGCACGAGGCGCGGGTGATGGTCTCGTTCGCCGCCCGCGCGGCGACCAGCGACACCCTCGCCGAGATCCAGCGCCGCACCCTGTCCGGGATTCGCCGCGAACTCGAGGAGCAACTGGCCGCCGCGGATCTCCCGAACCCGTCGACGCGCGCCGCGCTCCTCCTCGCAGCGGTCGATGGTCTCGCCCTCGACGCGGTCAGCGCGGGGATCTACTCCCCCGACGACCTGACCGCCGCCCTCTCACTACAGGTGCGCTCGCTGGTCACTCGAAACTGACCTGCCAGTGCTTGATGCCGTTGATCCAGCCCGACCGCAGCCGTTGCGGCTCGGTCAGCTGGCGCAGATTCGGCATGGCGTCGGCGATGGCATTGAACATCAGATCGATCTCCAGCCGCGCGAGATTCGCACCCACGCAGTAGTGCGTGCCGGTACCGCCGAAGCCCAGGTGCGGGTTGGGGTCGCGCAGGATGTCGAAGGTGAAGGGGTCGGCGAAGGCGGCCTCGTCGAAATTGGCCGAGCTGTAGAACATTCCGACGCGATCACCCGCGGCGATGGCCTGCCCGGCCAGCTCCGTGTCCCGGGTGGCGGTGCGCTGGAAGGCGGTGACCGGCGTTGCCCAGCGCACGATCTCATCGGGCGCGGTGCGAGGCCGCTTGTCGCGGAACAACTCCCATTGCTCGGGGTGATCCACGAAGGCCTTCATCCCGTGAGAGATGGCATTGCGCGTGGTCTCGTTGCCCGCGACGGTCAGCAGGATGACGAAGAAGCCGAATTCGTCGGAGCCCAGCGCCTCCCCGTCGAGATCGGCGGTGACCAACCGGCTGACGATGTCGTCGGCGGGGCAGGCGCGCCGCTGCTCGGCCATGTTCCACGCGTAGCCGAGGATCTCGGCGGAGGCCACCAGCGGATCGCCGTATTCCGGATCGTCGTAGCTGAGCATCTGATTCGACCAGTCGAACAGCCGATGGCGATCGGCCTGCGGGACACCGAGCAGTTCGGCGATCGCCTGCAGCGGTAGCTCACAGGCCACCTGCTGGACGAAATCGCCGCCGCCGGTCTTCCTGGCCTCGTGGACGATTCGCTCGGCGCGTTCGGTCAGCGCCGCCCGCAACCCCTCGACCGCGCGCGGCGTGAACCCCTTCGACACGATGCGCCGGGTGCGGGTGTGCTTGGGCGGGTCCATGTTCACCAGCGACGCGCCGTTGAGCTCCAACTGCTCCGGCGTCGTGTCGGAGGGCATGCGGATGATCGACCCGTTCCTGCTGGAGGAGAACAGCTCCGGCTGCCGCGACACCTCCCGGATGTCCTCGTGCCGGCTCACCACCCAGAAGCCCTTGTCCCCGAACGGCGCCGCCTGCGCGGGCGTCTGCGCGTTCCACCAGACCGGCGCGTTGTGGCGCGGCTCGGCGAACTCCTCGACGGGACTGCGGGTGGCCCAGAGTTCCGGATCGGTGAAATCGAATCCGGCCGGGATCGATGGGCTCGGCATGGTCGCTCCTGAGGCTCGCGGGCTGTCCGGCCACCCAAGCACCGCGCCGCCCCGCGAATCCGCCCCCGGTTCCAGCCAGTGGAACCGACCCGGCTACCGATACGAGAAAGGCCCGGAACCTGATGGTTCCGGGCCTTTCGCTTTAGTAGCGGGGACAGGATTTGAACCTGCGACCTCTGGGTTATGAGCCCAGCGAGCTACCGAGCTGCTCCACCCCGCGTCGGTGAACACAACATTACACACGGGCTAGCAGTAGCGCCAAATCGGCAGGTCACGGCGCATTTTGGAGATCTTGGGGCAACCTCGGGGCCGGGGCCGGCACAGCGAGGCGAGCCGGACGGGGGTCCGCTAAGCGGAGTGATCAGGTTGAAAATCCTCCGTTTGAAAGGCTCGCGCGCACGTATGGCCGCCGAAATGGCCGGAAAACGTGACTCACATCACTATTTCACTGTGAGTCGAGTCACATCACGGGTAGATAACAGACCGATCGGGATTGGCATTTACAGCATAGCCAACCTGCATCAACGCCGTTTTCGGCATCATTCGCTTCATGCAATTCTGGAGTTATCAAGACGTGATCTGCCGAGATTTCCTCGTTATCGTCAGTTCCGGCCCGGATCAATCCTGAGATGGGCACCGACCCCGACCGCTGCACTCCGGAAACCCTGTCCCGCGGTCGGGCACCCAAGCCTCCTGGGGACAGGGACACGACGCGGCAAACGCGTCGGGTCGGGGCAGCGCAGGGAGGGAATACACCATGAAACAGAACCGGAAGATCAACACTCGCGCCCTCGGCCTCGCCGCCGTCACCGGCGCACTTGTTGCCGTCCCGTTCGGCTTCACCGCAACCGCTTCGGCCGCCCCCGCCCACGACTGGGACGGCGTCGCCCAGTGTGAGAGCGGCGGCAACTGGGGTATCAACACCGGCAACGGCTACTACGGCGGCCTGCAGTTCACCCAGAGCACCTGGGCGGCCAACGGCGGCTCCGGCAGCCCGGCCAACGCCAGCAAGGCCGAGCAGATCCGCGTGGCCGAGAACGTGCTGGCCACCCAGGGTGTCGGTGCCTGGCCGGTGTGCGGCCAGTACCTGCGTACGGGCGTTTCCGAGCCCGAGGCCGAGGCCGCCCCGGAGCCCGTGGCTCCCGCGCCGGCCCCCGCCCCGACCGACCGTCAGGTCCTCATCGAGCAGGCCAAGAACGTCGCCGGCGGCCTCGCCGAGCAGTTCGGCGTGCAAGACCAGTACAACCAGGTCATGCAGGCGAACGCCGCCCTCATCGAATCGTGGGGCAAATAACCCAGAACTCCTTCCCTTATCGGAAGTAATGGAAAGGTGCTGTCATCAAAGGCGATGACAGCACCTTTCGCTATTCGCGAGCAATAACTATTAATGTGCGGCAGTAAATTGCTCCTTGTTTTCGAGGGCCCATTCCTGGAAGGTCCGCGGTGACCGGCCCGTCACGACGGCCACCGTCGGATGCACGACCGAGGTGAAGGACTCCGGGGCGGTGGCGCGCAAAGCCATGATGGCGGAGGCCATCTCGGGGTCGACGCCGAAGCGCAGCAGGTCCGCCCGCGCGGCCTCCGGGGAGATCTCCTCGAAACGCACTGGGCGGCCGAGGATTCCGGACAGGATGGCGGCCTGCTCGCCCGGCGAGAGGGCGCGGGGGCCGGTCAGCGTGTAGACCTGTCCGACGTGACCGGGCTCGGTGAGCGCGGCGACCGAGACCGCGGCGATATCGTCGGGATCGATGACCGCGATCCGACCGTGACCGAAAGGCCCACGGACGGTTGACGATTCACGAATCGACCGGGCCCAGTGCAAGGCATTGGACATGAAACCCATGGGGCGCACCATGGTCCAGTCGACCCCGCTCGCGCGCACCGCGTCCTCGCCTGCTCGATGCCAGGACGGGATCGGATCGGTGGCGGCCTCGTCTCCGGCGCGGCCGGAGGACAGCTTCACGATGTGCTCGACGCCCGCGGCGACGGCGGCGGTGGCGAGATTGGCGTCGTGCGTGGGGATCTCGGGCCCGGCCGTCGAGAGGAAGACGCGGCGGATACCGGCCAGGGCGGCGGGCAGGGTGCTCGGATCGCCGAGATCGGCGCGCACCACCTCGACGCCCGCGGGCAGATCGGCCGCCTCCGGGCGGCGCGTGATCGCGCGCACCGGCAGGCCCGCGGCCAGCAGCCGGTCGACCACGGCCCGGCCGACGGTTCCGGTGGCTCCGGTGACGAGGTACATGGTTTGCTCCGTTCATCGAGTTGCGGCGGGTGATTCCCGCCTCTCGATACTGCGGTTCGTGCGAAAACATGACCATCTACCGGCGGTATTTCGCTCGAAGCCTCCACACATTGCGTCACCAGCCCAGGGTTTCCTCCATCAGATACGCCCGAAAACGCGAAAGGCGCTGTCATCCAAGGGATGACAGCGCCTTTCCGGCTAGCGGGACGGTTAGCCGCCCGGCTTCTGGTAGTTGTTCACCGCGTTCTGCAGCTGTTCCAGCGCCTTGCCCAGCTGGCCCAGATCCCCGGACTTCTGCGCGTCCTGGACCGCCTTCAGGGCCTCGTCGAGCTGCTTGACGGCCGCGTCCTTACCGGTGGATCCGGTGGGCGCGGGCGGCGCCGGGGTCGGCGGCGGTGTCGTGGTGGTGCCGCCCTGAGCCGGTGGCGTCACCGTCTGGCCCGGCACATCGATCGCGGCATTGGCCAGGTCCGAGGCGCCGATACTGGCCAGCGCCTCCTTGACGGTCGAGCCGTAACCGATCTTGTCGTTATAGCTGACCAGCACCTTCACCAACTGCGCGTAGGTCGGCGCGTTCGCGGAGGCCGCCCGTTCCAGGTACCACGGCTCGACATAGAGGATGCCGCCGTTGGCGACCGGCAGGGTCAACAGGTTGCCGTATTTGAGCTTGTTGCCGTTGGTGCCGGTCAACAGGGTTCGGAAGGTGGCGACCGAGCCGTTGCTGGTCATCTGGTTGTGGATCGTTCCGGGACCCTGCGTCGTGGAGTCCTGCAATCGCAGGACCGTCAGCTTGCCGTAGTTGTCCGGGTCCGAATGCGCCTGGATGTAGGCGGACAGATAGTTCCGCTTGTATCCGACCATGACGCTGGTCAGGTTGAACTGCGCCTTGCCCGTCTTCGGATCGCCGATCAGCACGTAGTACGGCGGTTGATGGGCGCTCGCGGCCGCGCCCTCCTGGGTCGGGTCGTTGGGCACCGACCAGAAGGCGTTGTTGGTGAAGAACTCTCGCGGATCGTCCACGTGGTACTTCGCCAGCATCTCCCGCTGCACCTTGAAAAGGTCCTCGGGATAACGGAAGTGCGCGCGCAGCTCCTTGGTGATGTCCTCTTCCGGCTTCACCGTGCCCGGGAAGACCGAGCTCCACGCCTTCAGCACGGGATCGGTCTTGTCCACCTGGTACAGCGTCACGGTGCCGTCGTAGGCATCGACGGTGGCCTTCACCGAGTTCCGCATGTAGGAGACTTCCTTGCGCGGTAGTAGACGCCCCGTGGTCTGGTCGATGCTGTCCTCGACCGCGCCGTCGAGCGGGGTCTTCTGCGCGTACGGGTAGTTGTCGAGCGTGGTGTACGCGTCGACGATCCACAGGATGCGGCCGTTGACCACCGCCGGGTAGGCGTCGCCGTCGGCGGTCAGCCACGGGGCGACCTGGGTGACGCGGTCGCGCGGATTGCGATTGAAGATGATCTTCGAATCGGATCCGATGGCGCCCGAGAACAGGATGTTGCGCTCGGCGTACTTCGCCGCGAAGGCCAGCCGGTTGAACCAGTTGCCGATCTTCACGCCGCCCGCACCGGTGTAGGTGTACTGCGAGTCGTTCGTGTCGTACTCGCGCGGCGGCTGGTTGTTCGCGCCGACGATGGCGTAGTCGGCATCGGTCTTGGAGATCAGCGGGCCGTAGTAGATGCGCGGCTGCGAGACCGGAATCGCCTCGCGGGCCTCATCGGTGCCGAGGTTGCTGACAGTCTTCAGGTCGGTGCCGTTCGGGCCGGGCACGTTGAAGACCGGGTAGCCGTAGCCGCCGTTGGCGTCGCCGCCCGCGGACTGCTGCGCCTGGTTGGGGTCGTTCGGCGGCGCGGCGTTCACCTTGTTGGCCGGCGAGGCGTAGAAGCCGTTGCCGTGCGTGTACACGGTGTGCCGGTTGATCCAGTCCTTCTGGTTCTCGGTGAGGCTCGAGGGCTGCAGCTCCGCCGCGGCCACCACGAAGTCGTTGGTCTGACCGTTGGGCAGGGTGTAGCGGTCGATCGACAGCGACTCCGGGAAGCCGTAGATGTTCGGCAGCTGATTGCGCTGGACGAAGGTGGCCGACAGCAGGCTCGGATCCAGCAGGCGCACATTGCCGATGGTCTGCTGATCGGCCTGCGACTGCTGCGGCGACACCTGGCCGCCGTTCTTGTAGTCGACGTATTCGACCTTGTCCGAGGTGATTCCGTACGCCTGCCGGGTGGCCTCGATATTGCGCTGGATGTAGGCGCTCTCCTTGGTGGCCGCGTTCGGCTTCACCGAGAACTGCTCCACCAGCAGCGGCCACACCGCGCCCACCAGCACCGAGGACAGCACCAGCAGCGCCGCCGCCATGGCCGGAATCCGCAAGTCGCGCAGCACGACTCCGGCGAAGAAGGCGACCGCGCAGATGACCGCGATGGACAGCAGGATCAGCTTGGCCGGCAGCACCGCGTTGATATCGGTGTAGGAACCGCCGGAGAAGGTCGGGTCCTTACGGGTGCTCGACAGCAGCGCGTAGCGGTCGAACCAGTACGCGACGGCCTTGAGCAGCACGAAGATTCCCGCGATCACGGCCAGCTGCACGCGCGCCGAGGTGCTCAGCGCGCCCTCGCGGCCGGACAGCCGCAGGCCGCCGAACACGTAGTGCGCCACCAGGTTCGCGAAGAACGCGATCACCACGGCCACGAACAGCCAGTTCAGCACCATGCGGTAGAACGGCAGGTCGAAGGCGTAGAAGCCGATGTCCAGGTGGAACTGCGGATCCTGCTGCCCGAACGAGCCGCCGTGCAGGAACAGCTGCACCGTCACCCAGCTCGACTGCGCGACCAGGCCCGACAGCGCGCCGATCAGCACCGGGATGCCGATGCCGAACAGCTTGAGCCGGCTCATCACCGTGGTGCGGTAGCGGGCGATGGGATCGCCGGGGCCGCTGGCGGGCACGAATACCGGCCGCGACCGGTAGGCCAGCAGCAGCGCCGCCCAGATGATCAGCGCCACCACGATGGTGACCACCAGGAACAGCAGGATCCGGGTGATCAGCACGGTGGTGAAGACGTTGCGGAATCCCACCTCCCCGAACCACAGCCAGTTCGTGTAGGCGTCGGTGAGCCGGGGCCCGACCAGTAACAGGGCGGCCAGCACCAGTGCCGTGACGAGCAGAATGCGGCTGCGTCGGGACAGCGAAGGTAAGCCGGTCGGGGGGCGCATGCCCACGATGCCACTCTCCCAGGGTCCGGCGGCGCGCCAGGCCGATGTGCCGGTCCGGAGCGCCGCAGTCCGATGATTCGAGTTGGTCCCGGGGGACCGTTCGCGCCCCACTCTACGTAAAACGCCCGTCCGGCGGCCCGACACCTGCCGGGCAGTCTGTATCCGGACATGTCGGGCATGGCGTGCGGTCGCCACCGAGAGGAGGGAAGAGCCTGATCACGCTGGTGAACGCGGGTGCCGATGCGTCATCGCCGACCGGGCTTTCGCTCACGGCGCAACCCCCTCGACCCGCGATCCGGGCGGCCGCGCGGCGATGCGAGGATTGCGGGGTGAATCCAGAGCAGTGGGCGGCGTCGGCCCTGTACCGGTGTATTCGGGAGGTCGCGGAGTATGTCGACGGCGAGGGCTGGGACCGCCCGCCGCAGATGTTCGCGCTGGTCCCGACGGCGGACCTGGTCGCCGCCGAACCCGCGCTGCTGGATCAGCTCGACGAGGCCGACGCGCTGACTCCCATTGCGCAGGAACCGTTCCCGGAGGACATCGCCGGGGAGGCCGACGCCATGGCGCTGGACGAATTCCTGGCCACCACCAGCTGGCCGCCCTCGGTGGAGGGTTGCGTGCTGGTCCAGCAGATCGTGGTGCTGCCGCCGGACGCCGAGCACGCCCTCGACGAGGCCATCGCTCCCCTGCTGGCCGACCGCGAGGCCGCCGACCAGGCCGGCCGCCGCGCCGCCCTCACCCACGCCGAACGCCGCGACGCGCGCCTGTTCGTCGGCGTGCTGCGCGACGGAACCTCCCTGTCGCTGCTGCAGATTCGCCCCGCCGAGGACGAGGAGGACCCGTTCGGCGACCTCGAACTCCGCACCGCCCCCAACCTAGCCCCGAATCTGGTCGAGGCCCTGCGCCACACCCTCGAGAACGACCCCGACGACTTCTAGCCGCAGCTGGGGACGTCCTTACCCGCGTTGATGTCCTCGAGGGATTGGACTGCGCCGGAGAGGTTTTCGACCTTGACCAGGCGCAGGCCGTCGGGGGTGCGCTGGGCGGCCTCGTTGCAGTTGGCGGCGGGGACCATGAAGGTGACCGCGCCGGCCTCGCGGGCGGCGATCATCTTGTACTGGATGCCGCCGATCGGGCCCACCTTGCCGTCCGGGTCGATGGTGCCGGTGCCCGCGACGAACTTGCCGCCGGACAGGTCGCCGGTGGTGAGCTTGTCGATCAGGGCGAGGGTGAACATGAGCCCGGCCGAGGGGCCGCCGATCTCGCCGAGGTTGAAATCGACCTTGATCGGGCCCTTGGAGACCTCGTCGGGGGTGATGCCGAGGTAGCCCTTGTTGGCGTCGTCGGGGCGCGCGGCCAGGGTGATCTCGGCGGTCTGCTCGACGCCGTCGCGGCGGAACACCACCTTCACCGCAGTGCCGGGCTTGACCGAGGAGACCGCGGCGACAACGTCTTTGGCGGTGGTGATGGTCTTGCCGTCGACGCTGACCAGCTCGTCGCCCTTGCGCAGGACATCCTTGGCGGGCCCGTCGTCGGACACATTCGCCAGCTGCACCGCGGTCGGCAGCTTCAGGTAATTCAGGGCCGCCAATTCGGCGGAATCCTCGGAATCCTTGAACTGCTGCTGATTGGATTTGTCTACATCGTCACGCGATTGTCCCGGCGGATAGACCTCCGCGCGCGGCACCAAACCGTGCTGACCGTCGACCCACAGCCCGAGCGCCTCGAAGATATTCAGCTTGTCGCGAACGGACACCGTCGTCATATTCAGGTTGCCGGAGGTGGGTTTCACATCCACGCCCTGCACCTCGACCACCTGTTTGCCCTCGACTTCGCCCAGCGTATTGAAGGTCGGGCCAGGTCCGAGCGCCACGAACGGGACGGTGACGACACTGCCCACGATTCCCAGCACCAGAATCGGGACCAGGGCGGCCAACAGGGTGACAATGCGGCGGTTCACGCGGCCAAGGGTACTGGTCATCAAGGCCATTGCCGCGCTCCGCTCGGCGGTTCGCGTGGTCCGCGGCTCCAGTACCGTAGTAGCTATGAGTGATTTCCCGTTCGGATTCTCGAACCGCGATGACGATCCGGAGCGCAAGCCCGGGGACCAGTCGGGCGGTCCTGGTGCGAACAACCCGTTCGGATTCCCCATCGGGGGTCAGGGCGGCGGCGGATTCGATCCCTCGCAACTCGGTCAGATGCTGACCCAGCTGGGCGCCATGTTCTCGGGCATGGGCCAGCCGGGCGCACAGAGCGGACCGGTCAATTACGACATCGCCAAGCGGTTGGCGCGACAGCAGCTGGGCGCCACCGTGGCACCCGTGTCCTCCGGCTCGCAGAGCGCGGTGAACGACGCCGCGCATCTGGCGGAACTGTGGCTGGACGCGGCCACCACCTTCCCGGCGGGCGCCTCGAAGACCGTCGCGTGGACGGCCAACGACTGGATCGAGGAGACGCTGCCCACCTGGAAGCGGCTGTGTGATCCGGTGGCCGAACAGGTTTCGGGCATGTGGACCGCCACCCTCCCGGCCGAGGCCAAGGAGTTCGCGGCCCCGATGTTCGGGATGCTCGGCCAGATGGGCGGACTCGCCTTCGGCTCGCAGCTGGGTCAGGCCCTGGGCCAGCTCGCCAAGGAGGTGCTGACCTCCACCGATATCGGCCTGCCGCTGGGCCCGGACGGGACCGCGGCGCTGATGCCGGCGGCCATCTCCGAATTCAGCGCCGGGCTCGAGCAGCCCGAGAGCGAGATCCTGGTCTACCTGGCCGCGCGCGAGGCCGCCCATCAGCGGCTGTTCGCGCACGTGCCGTGGCTGCGCCAGCAGGTGCTGGGCGCGGTGGAGGATTACGCGCGCGGCATCAAGATGGACTTCTCGGCCATCGAGCAGGCCGCGGCGGGCCTGGATCCGATGACCCTCGCGCAGGATCCGTCGAAGCTGGAAGAGCTGCTCTCGCAGGGCACTTTCGAGCCGCAGACCACGCCCGAGCAGAAGGCCGCGCTGGAACGGCTGGAGACGCTGCTGGCCCTGATCGAGGGCTGGGTGGAGACCGTGGTCACCGACGCCGTCGGCGATCGGCTGCCCGGTGCGGGCGCACTGGCCGAGACGCTGCGGCGGCGGCGCGCCACCGGCGGTCCGGCCGAACAGACCTTCGCCACCCTGGTCGGGCTGGAGCTGCGGCCGCGCAAGGTGCGCGAGGCCGCGGCGCTGTGGCGGCGGCTGACCACCGATGCCGGGCTGGAGAAGCGCGACGGCGTCTGGGCGCACCCGGACCTGCTGCCCGACTCCTCGGATCTGGATTCGCCCGCGGGCTTCATCGATTCGGTGCTGGGCGGCGGTGAGGCGAGCGCCTTCGACGATCCGCTGGCGCAACTGGCCGAGACGGAGGCGCGCGAGCGCGCGGAGAAGGAAGCCAAGGGCGAGGAATCCGACGGGGAAGACTCGAAATAGAGGTTGTGGATAACCCGCGAAAGCGCTGATGGTCAAGCGTTTTCGCGGGTTTTCGCGTATCCGGGGGCGCGCACGCTGGAGGCATGACGACCTCGACCGCGACGCGCGGACCCCTGCTGCATCCCCGAATCACCGTGCTGCTGCGGCCGAATGGCGCCGTGCAGCTCGGTTGGAATCCGGAGGCGGCGGTGATCGTGCGGCCGCCCGGGCCGGTCGAGGCGGTGCCCGCGCTGCTGCGGCTGCTGGACGGGTCCCGCACCGAGACCGAGTTTCTCTGGCAGGCGCGGGAATTGGGGTTCGGGATCGAGACGGCCCGGGCCTTGCTGGAGGAGTTGGCGGCGGCCGATCTGCTCGCCCGGGACGAGCCGCGGTCTCGATTGCGCAGTGTGCGGATTCACGGGCGCGGGCCGCTGGCGGACGCGGTGCTGGCGGGGGTGCGGCGAATCGGGTTGCGGGCCGGGCATTCACACGACCGCTACGGTGAGGGCCTCGGGGCTAGCTTCGAAGCCGACCGGCCCGATCTGCTGGTGCTCTGTGACGCGCTGGTCCCCGATCCGGGGCTGGTCGCGGAGCTCATGCGCCGGTGCGTTCCCCATCTGCAGGTGCGGGTTCGCGACGGGCGCGGGATTGTCGGCCCACTGGTGCTGCCCGGCGAAACCAGTTGTCTGCGCTGCGCGGATCTGCACCGCACCGACCACGAGCCGGACTGGCCGCAGCTGGCCGCGCAGTTGCTGGGGCGGGTCGGCTGCGCCTCCCCGGCGGGCATCGCGATGACGGCGGCCTTGGCGCTCAACGAAATCGAGACGGTGTGCTTCGGCCGGGCCGCGCGGCCACCGGCGACGCTGAACGCCACGCTGGAGTTGGATCCCGATGTTCCGCACCTGGATCGGCGCACGTGGCCCGCCCATTCCGGCTGCGGTTGCGGCGCAGGCGGGCGACTGTGACGGAAACCACTATCGTTCGCGACCCGAACAAACACCCGATTCCCATGGCGCACCGTCTGGGACATCGGCATGATGGGAACGTGTCAGAGATTGTGAGCAAGCGCTCTTCCCGCAATGCCAAGCTGGCCAAGATTCCACTCGGCATCGCAGGGCGGGCGGCCGTGGGTTTCGGCCGCAAACTTGCCGGGGGAGACAAGCAGGAGATCAACGCCGAGCTGAACCAGAAGGCCGCCGAACAGCTGTTCGCGGTGCTCGGTGAGCTCAAGGGCGGGGCCATGAAGTTCGGCCAGGCGCTGTCGGTGATGGAGGCCGCCGTACCGGAGGAGTTCGGCGAGCACTATCGCGAGGCGCTCACCAAACTGCAGGCCGCCGCGCCCCCGATGCCCGCCGCGGCCGTGCACCGGCAGCTGGATCAGCAGCTGGGAACCGGTTGGCGGCAACGCTTCCGGGAGTTCGACGACAAGCCGACCGCCTCGGCCAGCATCGGCCAGGTGCACAAGGCCATCTGGTCCGACGGCCGCGTGGTCGCGGTGAAGGTGCAGTACCCGGGTGCGGACGAGGCGCTGCGCGCCGATCTCAAGACGCTCAACCGGATGGCGGGCATGATGAGCGCGCTGATTCCGGGCGCCGACGTCAAGCCGATCCTGGCCGAGATCAGCGAGCGCACCGAGGAGGAGCTGGACTACCGCATCGAGGGCGGGCACCAGCGCCAGTTCGCCAAGGCCTTCGACGGGCATCCGCGGTTCCTGGTGCCCAAGGTGGTGGCCAGCGCTCCGAAGGTGATCGTCACCGAGTGGCTGGACAACGCCACCCCGGTCTCCAAGATCATCCAGCGCGGTATGGAGGATCCCGAGGGCACGCTCGAGCTGCGCAACCGGGTCGCCGCGCTGATGGGCGAATTCCATTTCAGCTCACCGGCTATCGCGGGTCTGCTGCACGCCGATCCGCATCCGGGCAACTTCATGGTGCTCGAGGACGGCCGCCTCGCCGTCATCGACTACGGCGCCTGCGCGCCCCTGCCCAACGGCTTCCCCAAGATCCTGGGGCAGATGGTGGCGCTCGAGGTCGAGGAACGCTACGACGAGCTGACCGCGCTGCTGCACGACAACGGCTGGGTCATCCCCGGCAAGACGGTCAGCATCGAGGAGATCCAGGCCTACCTGCGTCCCTTCACCGACCCCATCAAGACCGAGACCTTCCACTTCACCCGCCGCTGGATGCAGCGCGTGGCGGGCAAGGCCACCGACATCTCCAACTCGGAGATGATGAAAACCGCCCGCTCCCTCCAACTCCCGGCCGAACACGTCATGATCTTCCGCGTCCTCGGCGGCTCCGTAGGCATCTGCGCCCAACTCGACGCCGAAATCCCCTTCATGAAACTCATGAAGGACTGGGTCCCCGGCTACACCGAAACCCTCAGCGCCGCAAGCTGACACCCCGACAGCTCGCTTGGCGCGTTTGAAAAGCGTTCCAGCGCAAAACGACCCGCTTACCACACGGTAAGCGGGTCGTATGCGTTCAACTCCCCCGGAAGCCGGGGCGGTCATGCCACCGCGACCTTGCGCGGACGCCCACGGGGGCGCTTGCGGGCGATCACGACACCCTGGTCGAAGATCTCGCCACCCCAGACACCCCAGGGCTCAGCGCGATCCAGCGCCGCAGCCAGGCAGCCCTGACGGATGGGGCAGGACGCGCACAGCGTCTTCGCCTCTTCCAGCTGGGCGGGGGACTCGGCGAACCACAGGTCCGGGTTGCCGACTCGGCAGGGGATGGAGAGGGCGACCGTCCGGCGGGTGCGGGCGGTCGTGTTGGCCACGGTGTTGCGGCATGTCACTCGTTCACGGATGACCGTGGTGGTAGACACGTCGGGCTCCTTCAGCTCGTGCTATCGGTCGTTCGGTGTGTTCGCGAAGACCGGTGCCGGTGGCTGTGGGCCGAAAAAACATTGGCCACGGTATTCGCGCTTTTCGCGATCCGTGGCCAGGAGGTCTGGGAGTGGTTCCCTACCTGAGTCGACTTCGGTGTCGACTCCTGATCACGGTCGCTGGGTCGGTGGTGTTGGGGCGGACTGCCGTCAGATGGACCGGACGCTCGGTTCCGGTCGGATCGGCGACGAACTCGACGGCCGCATATGCGGCTGCCGGCTGCCAGTCACCCTTGGGCTTGTCCTGCTTGATCACGATCTGCTTGTCCGCTTGGGCTTTGCTTGCAAAGACCTGAAGACCAAGATCGCCGTTCACGCCGGACACACGAATCCCCTGCAACGCGAGGATCCCCCGGGAGGCGGACGCCAGGGACATGACAGGTGCGCACGCGAAACGCCCGGCGATGCTGCCGGTCGCAATGCTGTTCACGATGCCGTTCATTGGTCTGCCTCCCTCCTTCACTCGTATGCGATCAGTTGTCTAAAGCGCGCGGGTTCTTCCCCGGTGCATGTGAACCACACTAGGTAGTCGTACGGATGCGCACAACTTATTTTTGACCTGCTGTTTTGGGGGCTTGCTCACTACACCTCTCGAAGCTCTCGTGCCTCGCTGCCTTCGGCAGCGAGGCACGAACCGAGAAAAAGGTGGGTACTACTAGGCGTCCCGGAGCCGTGAGCGCACGATCGCGAGCACATCCGCCCCGTATGTCTGCAGCTTCTTGGCCCCGATACCCGGGATCGACACCAGTGCCTTGTCGTCGGCGGGCCGCTGTTCGGCGATGGCTGTCAAGGTCGTATCGCTGAACACCACAAAATGGGGCAGCTTCAGTTCGTCGGCCTTCTCGCGACGCCATTCCTGCAGGGCCACGAGCAGTTCCGGGTCGATGTCGGCCGGGCAGCGCGAGCAGCGGCCGAGCATGGTGGCCTGGGTGTTCAGCAGCGGGCGGCCGCAGACGCGGCAGGTCGGGTGCACGCGCTTGGGGCCGGGGCGGCGGTCGGTGGTGTGGGTCGCGATGCGCGAGGCCGGGGAATCGTCGGGGACCAGGCCGATGAGGAACCGGGACCGGCGGCGCACCTTGCGCCCGCCCGCGGAACGGGCCAGCGCCCAGGACAACTGGAGGTGTTCGCGCGCGCGAGTGACGCCGACGTAGAGTAGGCGGCGTTCCTCCTCCAGCGCGGCCTCGTCGGAAACCGTTGCGTCCGGGCCGAGTACGTGCTGAATGGGCATGGTGCCGTCGGCCAGGCCGACCAGGAACACCGCATCCCATTCCAGGCCCTTGGCCGCGTGCAGCGAGGCCAGGGTGATGCCCTGCACGGTCGGTGGGTGCCGGGCCTCGGCGCGGGCGGCCAGCTCGCGCAGCAGGCCGGTCAGGTCGAGTTCGGGCTCGTGCTCGGCGAGTTCCTCGGTCAGCTGAACCAGGGCCATGAACGAGGACCAGCGTTCGCGGGCCTGCACACCGACCGGCTCTTCCTTGGTGAGCCCGATCCCGGCCAGCGCCGCGCGGACCAGGGTGACCAGTTTCTCGCCGCGGGCGTCGGGCAGGTCCTCACGGTTGGCGGTCTGGCGCAGCGTCGAGACCGCCTGCCGCACCTCGGGCCGGTTGAAGAAGCCCTCGCCGCCGCGCACCTGGTAGGCGATGCCCGCCTCGGTCAACGCCTGCTCGTAGACCTCCGACTGGGCGTTGATGCGGTAGAGGATCGCGATCTCGGAAGCGGGAACACCATTTCCGAGCAGCTTGGCGACCGCCTTGGCGACGGCGGCGGCCTCGGCGGGCTCGTCGTCGAATTCGGCGAAGGTCGGTTCGGGTCCGTCCGGCCGCTGGCCGATGAGTTGTAGCCGGGTACCCGCGATGCGGCCGCGGGCCGCTCCGATCACCCGGTTGGCCAGCGACACCACCTGCGGTGTGGAGCGATAGTCCCGTTCCAGGCGGACCACGGTCGCGTCCGGGAAGCGGCGCGAGAAGTCGAGCAGATAGGAAGGACTGGCCCCGGTGAAGGAGTAGATGGTCTGGTTGGCGTCGCCGACCACGGTCAGATCGTCGCGATCGCCCAGCCAGGCGTCGAGCACCCGCTGCTGCAGCGGGGTGACGTCCTGGTATTCGTCCACCACGAAGCAGCGGTAGCGGCCGCGGAACTCCTCGGCGACCGAGGTGTAGTCCTCGAGCGCGGCGGCGGTGTGCAGCAGCAGATCGTCGAAGTCGAGCAGCAGACCGTCGGGTGTGGTCTTGAGCGCCTCGTAGTAGGTGTAGACGGCGGAGACCTTCTTGGCCTCGAACGGCACGTCGCGATGGCGGCGGCCGACCTCGCCCGCGTAGTCCTCCGGCGCGATGAGCGAGCCCTTGGCCCATTCGATCTCGCTGATCAGATCGCGCAGGCTGTCGGTGTCGGTGGGCAGTCCGGCCCGGCCCGCGGCCTGGGCCACGATGGGGAACTTGCCGTCGATGAGCCGCCACGGCACATCGCCGACGACCTGGGGCCAGAAGTACTTGAGCTGCCGGAGCGCGGCGGCGTGGAAGGTGCGGGCCTGCACCTGACCGGCCTCACCGCTCAAACCCAAGGCGCGCAACCGATTCCGCAGCTCCCCCGCCGCGCGGGCGGTGAACGTCACCGACAGCACCTGGTCGGCGCGCACGTGCCCGGCCGAGACCAGATGCGCGATGCGGTGGGTGATGGTGCGGGTCTTGCCCGTTCCCGCGCCGGCCAGCACGCACACCGGTCCCCGGGGGGCGCGCACGGCCGCGGCCTGCTCGGCATCGAGGTCGTCGAGCCGGAGCTGGGCCTGGGTGGTCGCGGCAGTCACGCGCTCCATCATGACAGTGCCCTCCGACAGGTGCGGCGGCCCTCGGCGTGGCGGCACGGAAACCGGGCAGATGCCGGGCGGTCCGGTTAGCGTGCGGATGTGGTCAATGAGACACCTGGGACCGGCGGCGCTGAGACACCAGAGACCGGCAAGGCCGGAACACCCGACACCGGCGGCGACGCGTCAACCGAGACACATGAGCGGCACGCGAGTTGGATCGAGCTGTTCTTCGACCTGGTCGCGGTCGCGGGCATCGGCCAGCTGACCCACCTGCTGCACCGCGGCCCATCGCTGGGCGACTTCGCCCTGTATGTGGCGCTCTACCTGGCCTTTTGGATGGTGTGGGCGTGCATCACGCTGTACGGCAATATCGCCCGCGACAACGCGCGCATTCCATTGATCCTCGCGGCCATGCTGGGGCTCGGCCTGATGGCCGCCGCGGTGCCCGGCATCCCGGAGCGGCACGCCACCACCTTCGCGGCCGTCTACGTGCTGGTCCGGCTCGGCTCCGAACATCTCTTCGGCCGCGGCCGGTTCGTGGTCGACTGGCCGTCGATGCAGCTGACCATCGGTGTGTGGCCGTGGGTGATCTCGCTGTGGGTGGGTGAGCCCGGCAAGTACTGGCTGTGGGCGGTGGGCCTGGCGCTGGATCTGTACGTCATGTTCGCGATCAGCGGCGAGCGGATGCTGGCCGAGGGGCGCGAACGGCTGCGGGCCAGGATTCGCCGCGTCCAGGAGAGCCCGCGCTTCGACCCCGAACGCTTCGATCCGGGCAGGATCCGGGATATGGAAGCGGTGCACGCCGATCCGGCCCATCTGGGCGAACGCCTCGGGCTCTACGTGATCATCGTGCTCGGCGAGGGCGTCATCGCGATCATCACCGCGCTCGGCGGCGTCCAGTGGAATGCCGGGGTGCTGATCCTCGCCTTCGCCGCCTTCGTCATCCTGGCCGGTCTGTGGGCGCTGACCCTCCTCTACGGCTTCATCCCCCGGATGATGGTCGACACCGTCGCCGCGGAAGACCAACCGTGGCAACGCATCATGCTCACCCACTGCGGCATGACGGGCGGCATCGCGACCCTCGCGGCGGGCCTGGGCCTGGCCATGGATCACGCCCACGGCCACCTCACCACCGGCATCGGCTGGGCGCTGTGCGGCGGCGCCGCAGCGTATTTCGCGGTGGTGGGGATCAGCGGTGTCCGCAGCAGGGCCGGATGGCGCTGGGTCCTGGCCTGGCCCCTCCCCTGCACGGTGCTCGCGGTGGCCCTCGGCGCGTTCGCCACCCACCTCACCGCCCTGCCGCTGGTCTGCGCGGTCGCTGCCCTGGTGGTCTGGCCACTGCTGTGGGAGACCTGGGCAGCGGGCAAGTGGCGCAACGGTTCCGGGCCGGATCGCCCGGTGCGGAGTTAGCCGCGTCGCGGAGGCGGGCTGGTCGCGTTCGCGGAGTTGGCTAGCCTCGGTCGCGGAGTTGGCGCAGGGCGGCGGTGAAGCGGGGGCCAACGTCGCCGAGTGGCGAGAAGAAGTCGCGGTCGCAGGCTTCGACCGCGCCGATGGCCCGATTCACCAGGGCCACACCGGATTCGGTGGGGATCAGGGACTTCGCGCGCTTGTCGGTGGGGTGGTCGCGGCGTTCCAGGAGGCCCTTCTGCTCCAGGGTGCGCAGGACCTGGGAGGTCATCATGGGATCGGTGGCGGCCTGATCGGCGATGTCGCGCTGGGTGACCGGATCGCCGCCCGACCGGCCGGTGAGCCAGGTCAGGGAGGCGAGCAGGACGAATTGGACGTGGGTGAGGTCGAAGGGGGCGAGGGCCGCGCGCTGGGCGGCCTGCCAGCGGTTGGTCACCTGCCAGAGCAAGAGGCCGGGGCTTTCGTCGGCGTGCTCGAATTCGGTGTGCAGTCCGCCATTCGTCACCGGCCGACCATAGCGCGCGAGATGAGCTCGAAATCATGGGCGGTCAGTTCGATCAGGCCGCGCCGCAGCACGATTCCCCAGTTGGGGACGCTGGTCAGGTCGAGTTCGGTGCGCAGGTCGTCGATCGGGACCTGGCGGGCGTCGGGGTCGTAGTCGACCGCGCGCCGCCACGGGCGGAAGCAGCCGCCCTCCTCTTCGACCTGCCAGGCCGGGCCTTCGGCGATGGTGCCCAGGGCGGTGAAGGATTTGATCGGTTCGCCCTCGCGCATGCCGGTGCGGGGCGAGTAGTAGACGAGCCCGTCGCCGGGGCTCATGCGCTCCACGGCGGCGCGCTTGCCGTGATTGGCTTGCGCGAAGCCGAGTTCCACGCCGCGGCGGACATGATCGCGGGAGACGACACCGAGCCAATATCTGGTGGTCATACCAGCACCGCCTCGGCGGCCGCGACCAGCGCGTCGACATCGGTCTGCACGGACTTGGCGAGATCGCCGCCCAGGATCTTGTTCCAGAGCCCGCGCAGCGGACCCTCCATGGTGATGCGGACGGACACAGTGGTCAGACCATCTTCCACGACCACCTTGTGGGCGAAGATCAGCCGCGCGCCGAGCAGCTTGGACGTGTCGATGAATTCGGAGTCGGTGAGCTTGGTGACGACGAACTTGGTCTTGGGACCGCCCTTGGGCTTGAGGGTCCCGGTGGCGCCCTGGACGAACGGGCCGTCCAGGACCACCCATTCGGTGTCCTGATTCCATTCCGGCCAGGTGGCCATGTCGGCCCACTTGGCGAAGAAGGCGGCGGGAGCGGCGGTCGAGGCGGCGGAGGCTTCAGCGATGAACGTCATGCAATTAGTATGCGCGCTTACTATCTACCCGTCAACACCCGATCATCGATCCGCTCACAGCGCCCCGGCGAGGGGAACACGATCAGCTCGGAGTATGTTGCACGACTCGTGACTGCAACCGACCTGACCATGTACTCGACGACCTGGTGCGGCTACTGCCGTCGCCTGAAGACCCAGCTCGACGAGGCCGGGATCACCTACGAGGTGATCGACATCGAAGACCATCCAGAGGCCGCCGAGTTCGTCGGCAGCGTGAACAACGGCAACCATGTGGTGCCGACGATCAAGTACCGGGACGGCTCGACAGCCACCAATCCGAGCCTGGCTCAGGTCAAGGAAGCTCTCGCCGCCATCGGCTGAGCACCGTACATATGGATGAAGCCGCACACCGAGGGGTGTGCGGCTTCACGCTGTGTCCGGTGCCTACTCCGCCGCGGCCCAGGATTCGACGATCGTCCGGGCGATCGAAATCGACCCCGGCAGCAGCAGTTTCCGGTCGGTGGTCTGCAGCGTCTCGGTGTTGTCGCGCCCCCACGCGCCCGCGGCCAGCGCCTCGCGCACCTCGTCGCGCGTGAACCAGTACGCCTCGACGATCTCCCCGTCGTGGAAGGTCAAGGGCTGCTCCGGATCCGCGACGGCGGTGAAGCCGAGCATGAGCGAGCGCGGGAACGGCCAGGGCTGGCTGCCCAGGTAGCGGATCTCGCGGACGTCGACGCCGACCTCCTCCTTGACCTCGCGTTCCACGCAGCGTTCGAGGGACTCCCCCGCCTCCACGAATCCGGCCAGCAGCGAGAACAGCCCCTCCGGCCAGGAGTTCTGGCGGCCGAGCAGCACGCGGTCGCCGCTCTCGTCGGTGATGAGGCAGATGACGGCCGGATCGGTGCGCGGGAATTCCTCGTGCCCGGCCTCGCTGGTGCGCGACCAGCCGCCGTTGGTGGAGACGGTGGCGGTGCCGTCGGCGGAGCTGTAGCGGGCCTTGCCGTGCCAGTTCAGCAGGGCGATGGCGGTGGCGAGCAGTCCGGTGCTGAAGTCGTCGGGCTGCAGGGTGACGCCGTAGGCGCGCAGGTCCGCGAGCTCACCCTCAATGGTGTTGTCGCGCACCGCCCACAGGTGGGTGCCGCCGTCCACGCCCAGGAAGACGGCGTCGGCGGCCGGTTCGGCGGCGAGGGTGGTGGCCGGTTCCAGCACCACGGTTCCGCCGTCGATGCGGACCTGGCCGCGCTTGTTCATTCGGAGGAGTTTCGCCTGCGCCCAGCCTTCTTTGAGGGCCTGCTCGTCGGCGCGCAGGTGTTCCGCGCGGTCGAGAGTGGAACGGGACAGCAGCGGAACCGCATTCAGCTGAAAACCTGACACGGCTTCGAGACTAGTCGGACCGGCCTATCCGGCTGAGACGCGGCGCAGATAGAGCAGCTTGTCGCTGCTCTCCAGCGCGTCGGTCTCGGGTTCGCCGACCCGGATGAGCCGACCGTCGCGGACCACGCCGAGCACGATGTCGCGCAGGTGGCGCGGGGAGCCGCCGACCTCCTCGGTCTCCACGTCGCGTTCGGCGATGGCGAAGCCGGCCTCGGGGGTGAGCAGGTCCTCGATCATGTCCACCACGGCGGGGGTGGTGGTGGCGATGCCGAGCAGGCGGCCCGCGGTCTCGGAGGAGACGACCACCGAGTCCGCGCCGGACTGCCGCAGCAGGTGGGTGTTCTCGGCCTCGCGCACGGCGGCGGAAATCTTTGCCTTCGGGTTGATTTCACGCGCGGTGAGGGTGACCAGCACCGCGGTGTCGTCGCGGTTGGCGGCGACCACGACGGCGGAGGCATGCTGAACTCCGGCCAGCCGCAACACATCCGACTTGGTGGCCGAACCGTGGACGGTGACCAGTCCGGCATTGGCGGCGAATTCCAGGACCTGCGGGTCGGTGTCGACCACGACGATGTCATTGGCCTGGACGCCGTCGGCCAGCATGGCGTCCACGGCGGTGCGGCCCTTGGTGCCGTAGCCGACGACCACGGTGTGATTACGCACGGTGTGCCTCCATCGCTGAATCTTGAACGCCTGCCGGGACCGTTCGGTCAGCACCGACAGGGTGGTGCCGACCAACACGATGAGGAACAGGATCCGCAGCGGCGTGACGACGAGAATATTGATGAGCCGCGCGGTGGGCGTGACCGGTGTGATGTCGCCGTAGCCGGTGGTGGACAGCGACACCGTGGCGTAGTACGCGGCATCCAGCAGGCCCATCTCGTCGCGCGCGTTGTCGTGGTAGCCGTCGCGGCCGATGTAGACGATGACGGTGGCCGCGACCAGCAGCAACACCGCCAGGGTCAGACGCCGGAGCAGCGAATACCACGGGCTGGACTGCGCGGTCGGGACCCGCAGGATGCCGACCAGCGCGAAGTCGGGGCGATCGGTCAGGTTGCCCAGACCGCGCGACGAGTCACCGAACACGCGAATCACCGGACCTTGCGGAGACTTCTAGCTGCGGCACAGGTCCGGAGCGTACCGGGCGCGGCGGCCCGCGGCGGTTTCGCCGGGGGCGCGTCGCTGCATTGGAGAAAGGAAGAGCGAACTACCACCCGGCGTCCGGGGGCAGTGATTCCGGATCCGGGGGCGGTTCGAAGTCGAAATCGAGCGGGACGTCGAACTCCGACGGGGGACGCAGCATTTCGACATCGGTGGGCTCGGGCGGGCCCGGATCGTCGTCGTCGGGCTCCTCGGCCGGAGGCTGGCGGGGTGGGAGCGGCGGCGCGCGGTGGGGTGCGGCGGCGGTGATGATGGCCGCGAGTTCGGTTGGGCCGGGCAGGTGTTCGGGGGCGATGGTGCGGCCGGTGCGGACGTAGTGGAACGCGGCCACGGTATTGGCCAGCAGTTCCTCCTCGGGGCGTCCGGTGCGGGCGGCCTCCAGCCGGGCCCAGGCCAGGCGGTAGACGGCGAGCTGGATGGCGACCGAATCCTCTTCCGCGCGTTGGGGTTCGGAGCCGGTCTTCCAGTCCACGACCACCCAGGTGCCGTCGGGGCGGCGGAAGACGGCGTCCATGCGGCCGCGGATCACCGTGCCCGCGAGCGTGGTTTCGAAGGAGATCTCCACCTCGACCGGGTTGCGGTCGGCCCACGGGGAGGCGAGGAAGGCCTCCTGCAGGCGCAGCAGGTCGGCGTCGGTGTCGGTGACATCGGCCGCGCCGGGCAGTTCCTCGAAGCCGAGCAGGCGCGCGCCGCCGAACCAGCGCTGCAGCCAGGCGTGGAAGGCGGTGCCGCGGCGGGTGTAGGGGCTGGGCGGGTAGGGCAGCGGACGGCGCAGGCGCGCGGCCAGTTTCGCGGGATCGGCGCGCAGGTCGACCAGGGAGGTGGCGGCGAGCTGGCCGGGGAGCTCGACCTCGCGGACGGCTTGTTCGGCGGCGAGGTGTTCGGCGATGAGGGCGTCGACGTCCTCTGCCCAGCCTTCGGGGTCGTCGTCCTCGACGGGCTCGGGATCGGTTGTGGGGAGGCCGAATTCGGGTCCGAAGTCGAGTTCGGTCTGCTGGGGCCGGGATTCGGCGCGCAGCGCGGTGAGCGCGGCCTTGACCAGTTCCACACCCTCCTCGACGAATTCGCGGCGGGAGCCGAGGGGATCGCGGGGCCAGGTGGCGGTCTGTGGGTTGTCGGTGAAGGGGTTGGGTGTGTCGGGCAGGGGCGGATCGTCCCAGCGGTCGATGCGGACGGTTCGCGACAGCGCCGAGCCCGGGGCCTCGGTCGCGTGTTTGAGCTCGAGCAGAAAAGCGGAGGGGCCCTTGGGTTTCGAGCCGGTCTCCGACCAGTGATGGGCGGAGACGAACAGCGCGCGCTCGGTGCGGGTGAGCGCGACGTAGAACAGCCGGCGTTCCTCGTCGAGGCGGCGGGCGGCGAGGGCCTTCTTGTGTTCGTCGAGGGCGCGTTCGAGGTCGGCGCGGTCGTAGATGTCCTCGAGGTCGAGGACGGGGACGCCGTCGGTGGCGTCCTCCTGTTCCCGGTCGCCGCGCAGGGCGGTGGGGAGTTCGGCGAGCGCGCCCATCCAGGTGGTGGTGCCGGTGCCGGACGGGAAGGTGCCGTCGACCACGTGCGGGACCGCGACCACCTCCCATTCCAGGCCCTTGGCGGCGTGCACGGTGAGCACCTGGACGCGGTCGTGGGCGACCTCGACTTCGCCCGGCTCCAAACCGTTCTCGACCTCCTCGGCGGCGGCGAGGAAGTCGAGCAGGCCGTTGAGCGAGGAGCGGTGGTCGGCGGAGTATCCGGCCACGACCTCGGCGAAGGCGTCGAGATGTTCGCGGCCGGCGGCGGACTGGGCGCGGCGGGCCTGGGTCTCCACGCCCACGCCGATGGTGCGTTCCACATCGGCGACCAGTTCGGCCAGCGGCTGCCCGGACCGTTCCCGCAGGGCCGACAGTTCCTGGCCGAGCGCGGTGATGCGGGCGAAGCCCTGGGGCGAATACTGTTCGGCGTCACCGGGATCGGCGATGGCGTCGCCGAGACCGGCCTTCTCGGCGGGTTCGGGGGCGACCTCGCGCAGGGCCTCGTCGAGGGTGGCGGTATCGGTGATGGCATCGGTCTGTCCGGCGGGCCGCCGAATCGACAGCTCGCGCGCGCGCCGCGAGAGGGCCGCGATATCCGAGACGCCGATCCGCCAGCGCGCGCCGGTCAGAATCCGGACCGCCGCGCTGCCGGCCGCCGGATCGGCGATCAACCGGAGGGTGGCGACGATATCGGCGACCTCGGGGGTGTGCAGCAGCCCGCCCAGGCCGACGATCTCCACGGGTAATCCGCGCTCTCGCAAGGCTTCCGCCAGGGGCGCGGCGTCGGCATTGCGCCGCACCAGCACCGCCGAGGTCGGTGGCGGCAGGCCGTCGTCGGTGGCGTCCTCCCACTCGGCCGCGATTCGTTCGGCGACCCAATCACGTTCCTCCACAATAGTTTCCGTCAGCGCGAAAGCTACGGTTCCCTCCTCCGCGCCGGGTCGAGGCCGCAGTGCGTCCACCGTGACGCCCCCGCCCCGGGCCGCACGCTCACGTAGTGGATCCGACACCAGATTCGCCAGATCCAATGCCTCGGGCGGATTCCGCCAGCTGGTGAGCAGCGGCAGGATCGGCGCGGGAACCCCTGGCGCAGCGGGGAAGTCGGTCGCGAAGCGCGGCAGGTTGGCCGCCGACGCGCCACGCCAGCCGTAGATGGATTGCATGGGGTCGCCGACCGCCGTCACGGCCAGCCGCCGACGTCCACCCGTATCGTCCGCGCCGGAATGACGGGGATCGTCCCCACCGAACAAGGAGGACAGCAGGATTCGCTGCGAGTGGCCCGTGTCCTGGTATTCGTCGAGCAGAACCAGCCGGAAGCGATCACGTTCGGCCGCACCGACTTCCGGGTGGGTGGCGGCCAGGCGGGCCGAAAGCGACATCTGGGCGCCGAAATCGAGGGCGCCGCGGCGGCGCAGTTCGTCGGTCAGGCGTTCCACCAACGGCAGCAGGGCGACTCGTTCGTGCTGGGCCTCGAGCAGGTCCAGCAGCGCCTTCTTGGGGCCGCCCTTCTGGCGCGGACCGGCGGGCAGGGTGTGGACGAGGCGCTCCAATTCCAGGTGGGCCGTGGCCAATTGGTGCGGTTCCACCAGGTGTTCGGCGAGCTGGCCGGAAAGGGCCAGGACCGCTTCGGTGACGCCGACGGGGCTGCGGTCGGTGTCGAGGTCGCCGTCCCAGGTGGAGACGACGCGGTAGGCGAGCTGCCAGAGCTGGGTCTGGGTGAGCAGGGTGGCGGTGGGTTCGACAGGGAGGAGCAGGCCGTATTCGGTGAGCAGGCGGCCCGCGTAGGAGTGGTAGGTGCTGATCTCGGGTTCGGAGCCGGTGAGCAGGCCGCGCAGCCGACCGGTGGGGTCGATATCGCGGATGATGGGCGCGCCCGCCAGCCGCGCCAGGCGGGTGCGGATGCGGGTTGTCAACTGCTGGGCGGCTTTTCGGGTGAAGGTGAGGCCCAGCACCTGTTCAGGTTCGACCAAGCCGTTGGCGACCATCCAGACGACGCGGGCGGCCATGGTCTCGGTCTTGCCAGCGCCCGCGCCCGCCACCACCAGGGTGGGGCCGGAGGGGGCGGCGATGACGGCGGCCTGCTCGTCGGTCGGCGGCGGCAGGCCCAGCGCATCCGCGAGCTGACGCGGAGTGACGCTCACTGGTCGGTCACCTGGCGGCCCGTGTCCTGCACCGGGCAGCTGCCCGCGACCTTGCAGTGGCGGCAGCCGTCATTGCGCATAGCGAGGTAGCTGGGGCCTTTGGAGGCGTCGGCGGCGTCGTGGATGACGCCGCGCCAGGCGTCGATGCCCTCGGCGTCCAACGGCGGCTGCATGCGCTGGGTCGCGCCCTCTTTGGAGTTGGGCTTGGCCACGTAGACCAGGCGCGCGCCGCCGGGCTCGCCCTCGCCGAGCGCGCCCTCGGCGGCGGCGACCTGGTAGGTGGCCAGCTGCGCGTGCTCCTCGGCGGCCTGCTTGGAGATGGGGGTCTTGCCGGTCTTCACATCGACGATGACGAAGCGGCCCAGGGCATCTCGCTCGACGCGGTCGACCCGGCCGCTGATCCGCACCGGCAGATCGTCGGGGCCGCGGGCGGGCAGCACGCAGTCCACGGGGACCTCGACGCCGATGGCGGTGAGCTCGTCGCGGGTATTGCGCAGCCAGGCCAGGAAGGTATCGACCATGGTCTCGGTGCGGCGCAATTCCGCGCGGGAATGCCAGTTCTCGCCGTCGCGGGCGCTCGGGTCGATCTTCTTCCACGCCTTGACCAGGGCCTGCTTGACCTGGGCCTCGTTGACCTGCCCGGCCAGGGCTTGCACCAGGGTGTGGACCAGATTGCCCTTGAGGGCGTGCGGGTTCTCGCCGTCGCCGCCGCCGTGGCGTTCCAGCGCCCAGCGCAGGGGGCAGGTCTTGAGCTGGTCCACGGTGGACGGCGAGAGCGAGATCGCGCCGTCCACGCTGTCCCACAACGGATTCGAGGACGACAGCTCGGCGGTGCCGTACCAGTCGTCGGGGTGCGCACCGCGGACGCCGGCGCGGGCCAGCCGGGCCAGCTGCCGGGCCGCGCGCATCCGGCGTTCCGGGGAGGTCTCGGGATCGCAGGCGGCGGAACGCAATTCGGCGATGAGGGCGTGCATGGCCAGGGCGCGGCCGGGGTCCACCGGCGGCGGAATCCGGCCCGGATTGCCGTCGGCGGCGTCGGCGTCCATTTCGGCGAGGAAGCGGGACGGCACCAGATCCTGGTCGCCGGTCACCGATTCGACGGCCGTCACCAGCAGTGACCGCCGCGCCCGGCTGCACGCCACCAACAGCAGCCGCCGCTCCTCGGCCAACAGCGGCGCGGCACGGCTCACCTTCTCACCCGAACCGCCCACTCCCGCAAGCAGATCCACCAGATCCTCGACCCCGAGCAGGGTGCCGCGCGGCCGCAGATTCGGCCAGATCCCCTCCTGCACGGCCGCCACCGCCACGGTGTCCCACTCCCGCCCCGCCGCCGCGTGCGCGCTGCAAATGGTCACCGCCTCACCCGGATCGGTGACCGGCGCATTATCCTGCGGAATCTCCTGCTGCTCCAGGTATTCCACAAACCCTTCGATAGTCGCCCGCGGCAACCGATCCACATACGCCGCGGCCGCCTCGAACAACCCCACCACCGCGTCCAAATCCCGGTCCGCCTGCATCCCGACCGCTCCCCCACGCTCGGACTGCCCCACCCACCGCCGCTCCAACGTCGAAGC
>NZ_BAAFGR010000104.1:0-29282 GCF_041154655.1 Nocardia sp. JMUB6875 | reverse complement strand
CGGTTTCCTGGGTCTGGCCACCGCGTCAGTATCGGCCAACACGGCGGACCTCACATCAGAGTCCATGTGCCACTCCTTGATTCGGAGTTACACCGTTGTTCTTACAGTCCCGTTCACGCGCGCGATCCGCTGTACTCGGCGACGATATGTACGTCGAGCGGAGGTTCTCCGAGGAGACCGCGCGGTTGATTCCGACGCTGCGGCCATGGATCACCAACGAGTACGAGCACAACGGCCTGCGCGCGTCGGGCGATCACGTGCTCGGGCGGCTGATCGACCTCGTCCGCGGCCGGGTCTGACGGATCGAGCGAGAACCCCGCGACTTCGAGTCCCGCGGGATGATCGCGGCTTGTGGGGTGGGGTTCTATGCTCGAGGGTGCAGTCGGTTCGCCTGAGGTGTGGTCGAGATTGGGTCTCGGGGCATGTTGGGCGTCGAAATCGGAGCTCTTGTAAGGGGTTCCGGTTAGAGGGAACCCGGTGGGAATCCGGGACTGTCCCGCAGCGGTGTGCAGGAACGAACGCTGTCATGAGCACTGGGTGTGAGCCTGGGAAGCGACGGTTATTAGGTTGGCCGGAAGGCCGGGGCCTGCGAGTCCGAATACCTGCCGAGTGCGCCGGGTACGCCGTATCCGGCGGTCGCCGCCTCGTGGACTGTGGTGGTGGCCAGTGGACTTGGAGCACTGGAGAATACCCGTGACCAACATTCCTTTTTTCGCCTCGACGGTGCTGGGCCTGCCTCGGATCGGGCCGCGTCGGGAGCTCAAGACCGCGATCGAGTCCTATTGGGCCGGGCGGATCGATGGGGAGGCATTGCATGCCGTGGGGCGCGAATTGCGCACGGCGCAGCTGAACGCGGCGGTTGCCGCGGGGCTGGATTCGGTGCCGGTGGGCACCTTCTCCTATTACGACCACATGCTCGATGCGGCGGTCATGTTCGGGGTATTGCCGGCGCGGGTGGCGGGGATCGGCGATCCGCTGGACCGGTATTTCGCGGCGGCGCGGGGGACGGAGACGGTCGAACCGCTGGAGATGACCAAATGGTTCGACACCAACTATCACTATCTGGTTCCGGAGTTGGGGGCCGAGACCGAATTCGCTCTGCATCCGGAGAAATTGCTCGGCGAGCTGGCCGAGGCGAAGGCGCTCGGGGTGCCCGCGCGACCGGTGGTGATCGGGCCGCTGACCTTCCTGAAGCTGGCCAAGGATTCCGCGGGCAACGCGCTGAGCCGATTGCCCGAACTGCTGCCGCTGTATCGGGAACTGTTGCGGCGCTTGGACGATGCGGGCGCGGAATGGGTGCAGATCGATGAGCCGGTGCTGGTCACCGATCTGTCCGAGGTGGAACTGACGCTGGTGCGGCAGGTGTACCAGGAGCTGTCGGCGGTCGCCGACCGTCCGGCGCTGCTGGTGGCCACCTACTTCGGACATCCGGGTGTGGCGCTGCCGGTGCTGGCGGGCACCGGGATCGAAGGCGTGGCATTGGATTTCACGGCCGGAACCACCGTCGAGGATGCGACCTCCGTTCCGGCGCTGGCCGGAAAGCTGGTGGTGGCGGGCGTCGTCGACGGCCGCAATGTGTGGCGCACCGATCCCGACCGTGCCCTGGCGACCCTGGGCACGCTGCTCGGCAGCACCGGTGCGCTGGCCGTCTCGACCTCCAGTTCGCTACTGCACGTGCCGTATTCGCTCGAGCCGGAGACCGCGCTCGAACCGGAGCTGCGGTCCTGGCTGGCCTTCGGCGCGGAGAAGATCGCGGAGGTGCGGCTGCTCGCCACCGCGCTGCACCACGGCACCGAGGCGGTCGCGGGCGAATTGTCCACCGCCCGTACGGCTCTCGCGGCCCGCGCCGCGGACCCGCGCCTATGTGACGACACCGTCCGCGCCCGCCTGGCCGCCCTGGGCCCGGACGCCACCCGCCGCGCGCCCGCGACGGAACGCCGTGCCCTGCAACGGGAACGGCTCCCGCTACCGCCGCTGCCGACCACCACGATCGGCTCCTACCCGCAGACGGCCGCCATCCGCCGCGACCGCGCCGCAGTCCGCAAGGGCACCATCACGCCCGAGCAGTACCGCGACCGCATGCGCGCCGAGATCGCCGAAGTCATCGCGCTGCAGGAGAAGCTGGACCTGGACGTCCTGGTCCACGGCGAGCCCGAACGCAACGACATGGTGCAGTACTTCGCCGAACAGCTGACCGGCTTCCTCACCACCGCCAACGGCTGGGTCCAGTCCTACGGCACCCGCTGCGTCCGGCCGCCGATCCTCTACGGCGACGTCACCCGCCCCGAACCCATGACGGTGGATTGGATCACCTACGCCCAATCCCTCACCGACAAGCCTGTCAAGGGCATGCTCACCGGCCCGGTCACCATCCTGGCCTGGTCCTTCGTCCGCGACGACCAGCCCTTGGAAACCACGGCCAATCAAGTGGCCCTGGCGATTCGCGACGAAACCGTGGACCTCCAGTCGGCGGGCATCCGCGTCATCCAGGTGGACGAACCCGCCCTGCGCGAACTCCTCCCCCTCCGGGCGGATTCGAAGGCGGCCTATCTCGCCTGGTCGATCAATGCCTTCCGCCTCGCCACCTCGGGAGTCTCCGACGCCACCCAAATCCACACCCACCTCTGCTATTCCGAATTCGGCGAGGTGATCGACGCGATCGCGGCCTTGGACGCCGACGTCACCTCCATCGAGGCCGCCCGCTCCCACATGGAAGTCCTCGACGACCTCAACGCCGCGGGCTTCCACCTGGGCGTCGGCCCCGGCGTCTACGACATCCACTCGCCACGGGTCCCCTCCGCGCAGGAAATCACCACATCCCTGCGCGAGGCCCTGAAAGCCGTTCCCGCCGACCGCCTCTGGGTCAACCCCGACTGCGGCCTGAAGACCCGCGGCCCCGCCGAGGTCGAGGCGTCCCTGCACAACATGGTCCAGGCCGCCCAATCCCTGCGCTGATCGAACAACACGGCCCGGCAGTCATTCCGACTGCCGGGCCGCCAGTTCTCACACCTCGTTCCCCACCCGGGAGACGAAGGACTCCCACTCACCGGCAGCGAAGATCAACGCCGGACCGGCAGGATTCTTCGAATCACGCACGCCCACTTCGCCTCCATCGAGATACGCCACCTCGACGCAGTCGGATCCGCCTTGACTGTAGGTCGACTTGAACCACCGAACGCCGATCAGATCATCGTTCACTCTCAAATCTCCTTGCTATCTCCCGCACCAGGTCACGGCTCGCGCGGGCATCCAAGCTCGCCTCCTGAAGCTTCCGGAACGCCTGCCGGAACATGGTTACGTCCGTTCGCTTCTCGAGATACACGCTGCCCGAATAACCCTCGCAGTAGACCTGGGAAGGATCCGATCCCTTCCGGCCGGGGGTGTCCGGATCGAAGTCCATGATCGTGAACGGAGGCAGTGCCGCGCCGAGCGGGAAGCCGGCGCGAAAGGGCAGTACGCGGATCTCGATGTTCGGGCGAGTACCGATGTCCGCGAGGTGCCGACACTGGGCTGACATGAGTTTATTGTCCCCCACAACAGTTCTCAGCACGTTCTCGTGCAGGACCACCGCCACCTCGGTCGGCAGATGCGAGCGGGTAAGGAGATGCTGCCGCTGACGGCGAATCCGCACACGCCGGTCGAGTCCATCCTCGGTCTCGTCCGGGAAGTAGATTCTGTCGAGAGTCTTTGCGTAGTCGGTCGTCTGGAGCAGTCCGTGCAGGATCAACGATTGAAAAATCGTCAAAGATACTGCGCTGGACTCCAATCCAACGTAAAGGTTGGCCCAGGCAGGGATGAGATCGCCGTACGCATGCCACCACGACTTGGCCGGGACCTGCTCGGCCAGCCCTCGCGCGATGGCCGTCGTCTTCCCGTCCAAGCCGTACGCCTCGCAGAGCGCCAAAATGTCACTGACCCTGATCTTCTCGGTCTCACCGCGTTCCAGGCGACTCAGCGTCGGCCGACTCCACTGCACCAGGGCGGCGGCCCGCTCCAGATTCATGCCCGTGGCGGATCTCGCCTCCCGCAACAATCGGCCGAGCTGCCGACGCGGCAAGGTGGTCTCGGTATCCTCAGGCTCCACGTTGGCCATTCGCCTGCCCTCTCACCAGGTCGGTGAATCCCTCTCTGCTCGAGAAAAGGCTAGGCCCATTGTGAGAAGCGACCTGGGGTTTCAGGCCGATTCCGCAGATTCTTTGCGCGTGCCGCGCCGATACGGGCGCGCGTCGCATCGTTCCCCCATGACCACTGCATCGATACTCGGCTCGGTACTCCTGGGCATCGGCCTGATGCTCATCGGCCCCCTCCTCACCTACGACCCCGTCCGCACCGCAGCGCACTGCGGTGGCCGAATGTCGGTCACCGTGGCGGATCTCCAACGCCGCCTCGCGGCGGAACGGGGGTCTCTCCGATGACCTGGGTGGACGACTTCTGCGAGAACGGCTACGTGGACAACGCCCGTCGCGCCGAGGGCATTCTCATCATCCACGCCACCTGCACCCCACCGTGCCCCCGCGCCCGCGCCGCCGCCGACTACCTCACCCGCTTCCCACCCCCGGAAACTCGTCCCACTCCTCGTTGAGCGAGTCAGGCGGGCGCGAGGGCGCGGGGTGGGACGCCGATGTATTCGGAGAGGGGGCGGATGAGGGTGTTGGAGGCGGATTGTTCGAGGATGTGGGCGGTCCAGCCGGTGATGCGGGACATGACGAAGATGGGGGTGAACATGTCTGTGTCGAAACCGAGAAGGTGATAGGCGGGGCCGGTGGGGAAGTCCAGGTTGGGTTTGAGGCCGGTGATTTCGAGCATTTGGGCTTCGAGTTCGGTGTACATGGACAGCCATTGGGTGCCGCCGGTGACGGCGACTATGTCTTCGAGGGCGGATTTCATGGTGGGGACCCGGGAGTCGCCGTCCCTGTAGACGCGGTGGCCGAAGCCCATCACCTTCTCCTTGCGGGAGAGCTTCTCTCGCAACCATTTCCGGGCCTCGGCGGGGTCGCCGATTTCGAGCATGGTGTGCATGACGGCCTCGTTCGCGCCGCCGTGCAGGCGGCCCTTCAGCGCGCCGATGGCGGCGGTGACGGCGCTGTACATGTCGGATTCGGTGGAGGTGACGACGCGGGCGGCGAAGGTGGAGGCGTTGAAGCTGTGTTCGGCGTAGAGGATCAGGGAGGTTTCGAAGGCGCGGATGAGGCGGGGGTCGAGATGTGGTGCGGTGGGGGTGGATTCGCCGAAGCACATGTGGAGGAAGTTTTCGGCGAAGCCGCGAGTGGGGTCGGGTGGAATGGGGTCGAGGGAGCGGCGGCGGCGGAGGTCGGCGGCGATGACCGTGGGGAGGACCGCGGTCAGGCGTAATGCCTTGGCCAGGAGTTCGGTTCGGCCGGTGCCGCAGTCTTCGAGCGGGTCTTCCGCGCCGAGGTAGCTGACGGCGGTGCGGACCACGTCCATCGGATGGCAGGTTTCGGGGAGGCGGGCGATGAGAGTCAGCAGGGAGCGGTCGGCGGTGCGGAGGGCTCGCTCGCGGTGGCAGAGGGCTTGGAGCTCTTGCGAATCGGGGAGTTCGCCGTGCCAGAGGAGATAGGCCACCTCTTCGAAGGAGCGGTGACGGGCCAGGTCCTGGACGGCATAGCCGCGGTAGGTGAGGGTGCTGGTCTCGGGGACGACCTTGGAGATGGCGGTGGTGTCGACCACGACGCCCGCCAGGCCCTTCTTGATGTCGGTCATGGGAATCACTCGCTCACGGTGAAGTTGAAGATGTCGGCGTCGAAGGCGTTGTAGGCGCGGTAGTCCAGCAGGTCGTACAGGCGGGACCGGGTCTGCATGCGGTCCAGGAGCTCGGATTGCGTTCCGGTGCGGTCGATTTCACGCAATCCGGTCTCGATGGCGTGCATCGCCAGCCGCAAGGTGGTGACGGGGTAGATGACGGCGTTGTAGCCGAGCGACTCCAGCTGCCCGGCGGACAACAACTCGGACTTGCCGATCTCGGTCATATTGGCCAGGAGCGGGACATCCACGGCGGCACGGAATTTCGCGAACTCGGCGGCGGTCTCGAGCGCCTCGGTGAAGATCAGGTCCGCGCCCGCGTCGACATAGGCCTTCGCCCGGTCGATGGCCGCGTCCAACCCCTCCACGCCCCGCGCATCGGTGCGAGCGCAGATCACGAAATCCGGATCTCGCCGCGCCCCGACGGCGGCCCGCAGCCGCCGCACCATGTCCTCGACCGGCACAAGCGATTTCCCGTCCAAATGCCCACAGCGCTTGGGATTCACCTGGTCCTCCAGATGACAGCCCGCCAGCCCCGCTTCCTCGAGCAACCGCACGGTCCGCGCCGCGTTCAGAGGCTCCCCGAACCCGGTATCGGCATCGATGAACACCGGCAGATCGGTGACCCGCGCGATCTGCCGTCCCCGCTCGGCCACCTCCGTCAGCGTGGTCAGCCCGATATCCGGCAACCCCAGCTCGGCCGATACGACGGCACCGGACACGTACACGCCTTCGAAGCCGATCTCCTGAATCAACTTGGCCACCAGCGGGTTCATCGCACCGGGCCAGCGCTGGATCCGCCCGCTCGCCAATCCGGCCCGCAGCCCGCTCATCGCGACCACCGTCCTAGGCTGGCACCATGACCGACCAGCCGCGCCTGCGCTACCGAATGATCACCGGACCCGATGACGCGAAGTTCTGCGAGCGCATCAGCGACCTCCTCGACGAGGGTTACCGGCTGTACGGCTCCCCGTCGGTCACCTTCAACGGCACCTCGGTCATCGCCGCCCAGGCGGTGGTGTGGGGAGAGGACTGAGCCACGTCGCGTGTGAGTGATCATGCGAAGATCCCCTGTCCGGTCGCCGGGGCGCGATCGAGGACGTCCGGGGAGACGGTGAACGTCAGCTGATCCAGTTCGCCCGCGCGGAGTTCGGGCGCGCGCTCGGCGGCGGCGAGGAACCGGTCCTGTTCGGCCGGATCCAGCACGTCTTCGGTGAGCGTCCGGAACTTCTCTATGTACTGCGCCCGCCCGAAGGGCCTGGCCCCCAAGGGATGTGCGTCCGCGACGGCCAGCTCATCGCTGATCGCCTCGCCGCCGCGCAGCGTGATCTCGGCGCGGCAGCCGAACGCCTTCTCCGCCGGATCCGTCGAGTGATAGCGGCGGGTCCACTCCGGATCCTCGACCGTGGAGATCTTCCGCCACAGCGCAACGGTATCGGGACGGCGCGCGCGGTCGGGCGCGTAGGAGCGTTCGTGATGCCACCCGCCGTCCTGCAAGGCGACCGCGAAGATATAAGGCACCGAGTGGTCGAGGGTCTCGCGGCTCGCGGTCGGGTCGTACTTCTGCGGATCACCCGACCCGCTGCCGATCACCACATGCGTGTGATGGCTGGTGCGCAACACGATCGACTCGATCGCGTCGAGATCCCCCAGCCGCGAACGCATCCGGCGCGCCAGATCGATCGGCGCCTGGCTCTGGTATTCGGCGGAGTGTTCCTTGGTGTAGCTGTCGAGAATCGCGCGCTTGGCCTCCCCCGGCCCGGGCAGCGGCACCCGGTATTCGGCCTCGAATCCACCCAGCAGCCTCGCGATCACGCCATCGGCCCCTTCCCAGATCGGCGCGGGCGCACCCTCCCCGCGCATGGCCCGATCGACCGCCTCGATCGCGGCCTTCCCCGCGAAGGCGGGCGCGAACGCCTTCCAGCTGGAGATCTCCCCCTTCCGCGACTGCCGGGTCGCGGTGGTGGTGTGCAACGCCTGCCCGACCGCCTGATAGATCGTCTCGGCGTCGAGCCCGAGCAGCGTCCCGATCCCGGCCGCGGCCGACGGCCCGAGATGCGCCACATGGTCGATCTTGTGCTCGTGCAGGCAGATTCCCCGCACCAGATCGATCTGGATCTCGTATCCCGTTGCCAGCCCGCGAACCAGCTCGGCCCCACTGCGCCCCGCATGCTGGGCGACCGCCAGAATCGGCGGAATATTGTCGCCGGGATGGGAGTATTCGGCGGCCAGGAAGGTGTCGTGGAAGTCCAGCTCCCGCACCGCGACAGCATTCGCCCACGCCGCCCACTCGGGCGAGAAGCGCTGCCCGCCGGGCAATCCGAACACCGTCGCCCCCGGCGCATACGGATGCGCCTGCGCCTGCCGCCGCGCGGTGGTCACCGGCCGGCGCAGCACCGCGGCGGCGGCCACGGCGGCATTGTCGATGAGCCGGTTGACGATCATGTCGGTGACCGCCGCCGGTACCGGTACCGGGTCCACGGCCACCTCGGCGATCCGCGTGGCCAGATGCTCTGAGCGCGGGAACTCCTCGGCCGAGGAGTGCGCGCGAACGGAATAGGACTTCATGTCTTCGCACGCTACTCACGCCGCTGACCTCGAAAAATGGCTCACAACTGCGAATTTCGGCGAGCGAATCCGCCCGGATCGGCGAACCCTGCCAATCGGCAGCTCCGCCGATCAGAACCGTTGCGCCCGATGCGAGTCCACACCCTCCCCGATCCGCCGCGCGGCCGCCGCCAATTCCGTGAGATACCGCCGCCGCTCCGGCCGCGTCACATCCTCGCGCAACGGCCCGATCTGTAACTCCATCACCGCATGCCCGCCCCCGTCGAAAACCGGTGCGCTGATATAGCTCACGGGCAACACGGCCGCACTGTCCAGCGTCGCCCGGTCGTACGCGCTCCCCCCGATCGCCGCCAGCTGCGCCAACACCCGACCCCGCAACTCCGAGCTCGCGGGCTGATCGGCGAGATGATCGGCGACCTCGGACAGCACCCGCAGATTCGGCAGGCTGTCGGGTTCCAGCCGCCACGCGCAGTATCCGGTCTCGCGCAGGGTGGCGAGCACCGCGCGATATTCCTCACGCCGCTCGGGCCCGCGGGTCTCGAGCCAATCCTGTTGGCGGGCAGCACCCCAGTGCGCGATGATCGCCGCCCCGGCAGGAGCCAGCAGCGGAATCCGCGCCCCCGATTCGATGCCCACCGTGTAGCGGTCCCGGGTGACAGCCAGGAATTCCAGATGATCGAGGGTGATGGTGGTCAGCGCCGCCCCGCAGTCGACCCGATCGGCGAGCCGCGCCAATTCCCGATCCAGCCAGGCCCGATCGTCCCGCCCGCCGTCGGCCTGCCGCCCGATCGCGGCGAGCGCGGGGCCGAGTTCATAGCTGAGATCGGGCAGCCGGTGCACCCAGCCGCGTTCGGCGAGCGCGGCCAGGATCGCGCCCGCGGTGGACCGGTTCAGCTCCAGGCTGTCCGCGATCTCCGCGGAGGTCAGCGGCCGCGCCCCGGCGGCCAGCAACTCCACGATCGAGACGACCCGTTGCGTGGGCGGCGAGCTCTGGGTCTTGCCAGCGGGCACGCGGTCTCCTAGCCTGAGCCGTCGATACGAATAACCGTAGCGTCGAATACGAATAATCGCATTGAGGAGTGGGGCATGGCAACCACGTGGGCCCAGGAGCCGAACCGGTCGTGATCGCGGATTTCGCCGACCACTGGCTGCTCTACTGTTCCATCCCCGTCGTCGCCGCACTCATCGGCTGGATCACCAAGATCGTGGCCGTGCAGATGCTGATGTATCCGCTCGAATTCAAGGGCATCCCACCGTGGCTGGGCTGGCAGGGCGTGATCCCCCGCTCCGCGACGCGCATGGCGACCATCGCGGTGGACCTGATGTTCGGCAAGCTCATCGATCCGCAGGACATCATCGCCCGCATCGATGTCGCCGAGCTGACCACCCGCCTGCGCGAACCCCTCGACGCCGGTGTCGATCACATGGTGCGCGCCATGATGATGAAGCATCAGCCGCGACTGTGGGTGAACATGCCCGAGGCGGCCCAGCGCGCCATCATCGAACGCGCGCAACGGGATCTGCCGCAGCTCATCGAGGACATCGTCTACGACCTGCGCACCAACCTCGATCAGGTGATGGATCTGCGCGGCATGGCCATCAGCGCACTGGTGGACGACAAATCGCTGCTGGTGGAGATGGTCCGCCGGGTGGGCCGCAACGAGCTGCGCTTCATCGTGCGCTCGGGGCTGATCTTCGGCACGGTGCTGGGTTTCGTGCAGATGTTCACCTGGGCGCTCACCCATTCCCCTTTGCTCATGCCCGCTTTCGGCGGTTTCACCGGTCTGGTCACCGACTGGCTGGCGCTGCAGATGATCTTCCGACCGATCCGCCCGGTCGGTATCGGACCGTTCAAATGGCACGGCCTCTTCCACAAGCGCCGCGACCAGGTCTGCACCGACTACGGCGACCTCATCGCGACCGAGATCCTCGCCCCCGCACGCATTCTCGAGGCCGTCTTGAATGGCGAACGTGCCGACCGGTTGGCCTCGTTGCTCAGCCGCCACGTCAGCGAGTTCCTGAACCTGCAGACCGGCCCGGCCCGCCCGATCGTCATGCTGGTCGCGGGCGACAGCCTCACGGCGATCGAGCGCGACGCGGTCACCTTCGTGCTCGACCACGTCAAGGCCGCCGCACACTCCGGCTTCGATCAGCACGCCATCGAGGCGCTCGACGTCCGCACCCTGGTGATCGAGAAGACCAAGCAACTGACCGACGACGAATACGAGGGACTGCTGCGCCCGGCGTTCAAACAGGACGAATGGAAGCTGGTCGCCATCGGCGCGGTGCTCGGGTTTCTGGTCGGCGAACTCCAGGTTCACCTGATTTGGGATGAGCCCGCCGATTTCGGCCCACATTCCGAACGTCGTTCCACTCCGGCGACGAAGGGTTGGTCGTACGATGGGGACTCGCGCGCCAAACCGCCCGTAGTACCGAATTCGCATGCTACGCAGCACCGTCGGCATGAAGAACTGCCACGCAGAACGGCGAAGTTGCCGCGAGTCTCCCCAATTTGCGATGTTTGCGAAGCCGAATCGGTACCATCCTGCACGTGCGCAAGATGTATGCGGGGGCCCGACTACGGCGGTTGCGCGAGGAACGGCGGATGACCCAGGCGGCCTTGGCCAAATCCCTGGATCTGTCCCCCAGCTACCTCAACCAACTGGAGCGTGATCAGCGACCGCTCACGATTCCCGTGCTGTTGAAGCTGAACTCGACCTTCGACCTGGACGTGCAGTTCTTCGCCGCGGACTCCGACGCCCGGCTGGTGTCGGATCTGCACGAGATCCTGGTGGAGGCCGCCGGCGGCAATGCCGCACCGGTCGCCGAGGTCGAGGATCTGGCCACCCGCATGCCCGAGGTCGCGAAAATCGTTGTGGCCATGCACCGCCGACTACGCGCGGCGACCGACCAGTTGGATCTCTTGTCCTCCAAGGTGGCCACCCCCACCGGCGCGCCCGGCGTGCCCATGCCCTACGAGGACGTGCGCGACTTCTTCTACGACCATCACAATCACATCGCCCAGCTGGATCTCGCCGCCGAGCGGCTGTTCGACGAGAGCGGGCTCACCATCGGCTCGCTGGACCGGCAACTGGCGCGGGTGGCCGAGGAACGGGCCGGGGTCACCGTGCTGGTGCGCGGCGACGGCGCCGATCCGACCATCCCCAAGCGGCATTACGAACCCGAGAGCCGCACGCTCACCCTGGCCCGGCGCCTGCGCCCCGGGCAGCGCGCCTTCCAGATCGCCACCACCCTGGCCTTCCTGCTGCACGGCGCGCTGCTGGACGAGGTGCTCGACGAAACCCCCGGCCTCACCGACGAATCCCGCACCCTGGCGCGCATCGGGCTGGCCAACTACTTCGCGGGCGCGCTCATCCTGCCCTACGGCAAGTTCCTGCGCTCGGCCGAGGAACTGCACTACGACATCGATCTGCTGGGCCTGCGCTTCGAGGTCGGCTTCGAGACGGTCTGCCATCGACTGAGCACCCTGCAGCGCCAGGGCCAGCGCGGCGTGCCGTTCTTCCTGATCCGCACCGACCGCGCGGGCAATATCTCGAAACGCCAGTCCGCCACCGCCTTCCACTTCTCCCGGGTGGGCGGCAGCTGCCCGCTGTGGGTGGTGCACGAGGCGTTCAACCATCCCGGCCGCATGCTCACCCAGATCGCGGCCATGCCCGACGGCCGCCGCTACCTGTGGGTGGCGCGCACCACCCCGCCGGTGCCGAGCGGATTCGGTTCAGCCGGTAAGGAATTCGCCATCGGGCTGGGCTGCGATATCGAATACGCCGACCGGCTGGTGTATTCGCGCGGGCTGGAGCTGGACGATCCCGCGGCGGCCGTGCCCATCGGCGCGGGCTGCAAGGTGTGCGAGCGCCCCAACTGCGCCCAGCGCGCCTTCCCGCAGATCGGGCGGCCGCTGGCGATCAGCGAGCACACCAGTTCGGATCTGCCGTATCCCCGTATGCCCAGGTGACTTTCTCCCCTATCATCGCGAAACACGGTGGGATAATGGACAATTCCCCCACCCAAATTGGATATCCACTGCGCGGCAACGCATCGAATACCAAAAGGTATTGACCGGCGTTTTCCGCACAGCACGAGCGCATCATGTGTAGCGTCTGGATTCGCTCGATGTCTCTCGGATAACAAACGGTGGCGCGCGGTGATCGGTATTGACGGATGCCTCAAACGCATCATGGACATTCCCGGTGCGCGCAGCGTCACCCTGGTGGACGGGGCGAGCGGGCTGGCCATCGCCGCCGCCGGGCGCCACGACCTGGTCGACCAGCACGAAGATGCCGCCGCCGCAACCGATGTCGTGCGCTCGGTGCTCACCTCACCGGCCCTGGCCACCGGCCGCCCGGGTGACGACATCACCGAGATCATCGTCTGCGGAACCCGCGGATATCACCTCTTGAATTTGATCGACGGCGATTTCGACGCGCGACTTTTCCTGCACATTCACTTCGACGGCGACACAGGCAATCTCGCCATGGCGCGATACCAGCTGCGGGCGATTATCGCCGAATTCGCCGAGGACGACCATGGACAGTGAACTCGTCATCGAACTGCGGCGACTCGAACAACAGCGCGCGACCGGCGTACTCGCCGTGGGCGACGGCGCCTTTCATCTCGTCGAGGGCGTGATCGTGGCCGCGGAGTGCGCGCGCACCACCGCGCTGGACCGCATGGTGGTGGCGTCCGGAGTGGCCACGAGCGAGCAGTGGCGGCGCGCCCGCGCGGGCGGCGAAGACCGGCCGCCTTCGGGCCCGCGCGTGGAAACCCTTGCGCTGCTGTCGGTCTTCGACGCCGCCTATCTGCTCCTGGCCGCGCCCGTCCCCCTCGACTTCCATCCCGGGCCGCCGCACTGGCTGGCCCGGATCTGCCGCATCACCCCCGGCGCGCTCATCCACGAATGCGCGCGCCGCGGTGATCCGAACGCCGGTGTCTGGCCGGTCGAACTGGTCGACCGGGTGGCGGTGGTACCGGTGCGGCGGGTGCGGCGCCGGCGCGTGGTGCTCACCGGCGGCCAAGCCGAAGTGCTCGCCGCCGTCGACGCCCGGCGCAGCATCACCGGACTGGCCGCCGATCTGGGCCGCACCACCTACGGCTGCCTGCTCGCGGTGCGCGAACTCACCGCGGCCGGGCTGATCGAGCCGCCGGTCATGGTGGCGTTCGCCGACCCGGTCCGCGCCCCGGCGGTCACCGCCGCTCCGGACCGGGTCCTGACCACCGGCGCGGCAACGGATTCGACACCGCCGCTGCGCCGCCGGGTCCGGCAGGCCGACACGGTCGCCGTCCCCGATCGCTGGGAGCCGCCCGATCGGGACGTGCTCATACGCCTGCGCGCGGCATTGGAGGAACTGGCTTGACCGCACAGAGAAGGCGGCTCGCTGAATTGATAGGAAGGTTGACCAAAGTGGCGATGTCCGGCCCAGAACCGAACACGCAGGTACTCAGGGAGCTGAAATCGCTGCGGGACCGGGTGCCGCAGCTGATCGGCACGCTGGTGGCGTCCACCGACGGGCTGCTCATCGCGCACGATCTGCCCGCCCACATCGAGCCCGCGGGCATGGCGGCGCTGACCGCCGCGCAGCTCTCGCTCTCCCACCGGCTGGCCGCCACCGCGAACGGCGGTGGCTTCCACGAGGTGGTGGTGCACGGCGAGGGCGGCGATGTCGTCATCTACGCCGTCGGCTGGACCGCCTCGCTGACCGTGCTCGCCGGACCCGGCGCGAATATCGGCCGGCTGCACCTGGAATCGCGGCCCGCCGCCCGCATCATCTCCGACCAACTGACCCCAAGTGATAACACCGATTGAAAGGAAAACCCATGTCCAACATGGATATAGCGCTGAAGGACATGATGGTGATCGACGGCGCCATCGGCGCGGCCGTCGTCGACTACAACAGCGGCATGGCACTCGGCATGCTCGGCAGCTCCAAGGCCCTGGACCTGCAGATCGCCGCGGCCGGGAACACCGAGGTGGTGCGCGCCAAGATGCGCACCATCGACCAGCTGGGCATCAAGGAGGAGATCGAGGACATCCTCATCACGCTCAGCAACCAGTACCACGTCATCCGGCCCATGACCGGGCGAAAATCCAAGGGCCTGTTCCTCTACCTCGCCCTCGACCGCGGCCGGGCCAATCTCGCCATGGCGCGGCACCGCCTCAAGGGCATCGAGGAGGATCTCGAGGTGTGAGTGTCCGCTCCCGATAATTCGGTGGCGTCGGGGATGCCGCGAAAGCTAACGTTGAACGCAACATCCCCGACGACGAAAGGACCGGCCGTGCATCATCATTCGCCCGAAGCCGTCGCGTCGTCGCATAGTCGCGGCCGCTGACTCCCCGCACGGTTCCATCCCGTGCGCCCCCGATGTTGAGCGAAGCCGAAGTGGTCGAGGCCCCAGTTTGTGGTACTGGGTTCAGCGGGTTCGAGTCCCGTCGCTCAGCCCAGGGTTCTTTTCGATACAGCCCAGGCGCAGTTGCTCTGTTGGTATGGGCACCCTGATTTTCACTCAGGTACTTCGTCGGTTCGATTCCGACCTGCGTCACTTCCCCGCCGCGATCCGTCAATCCCGTTGTGCCACCGACTAATCGACTACTGCGTGTCGATAGGACTGGTCGGTCGCTCCAGAATTTAGGATGGACATGCCGCAGAGCGCAGCGTCATTTCCCTTGTCCCACAATGGGTCTGAAATGTCTTGAATGTCGCCTTATTCCACAACATGGCCGATTGCCTGAAATGTCCCTCTTGAATTGCACTGCGGCCCAAGAACACTCGAGTCGGAAAATTTTCGCGACACGAACAGACCGGTGTGTTCAATCCACTGGAACTCCACCCGCGGCTGTATGGCCTGGAGCGCTCGCAGCGTTGGTAGCCGTTTGGTTGCCAACCGATGAAGCGACGCGTCGCGAGCGTTGCCAATCCCCTCGTTCCGCGCTGGTTTTCCAGCGCCTATCGAAAGGTGTGTCCACTCATGTGGATCCGTAAGTTCGTTGCCACTTCATTGCTGGCTGTTGCCGCCACGACCATGACCGCTGTCACCGCGCACGGCGAGGCCGCCTCCGCCTTCAGCGGCCCCACCATGACCGGCACCGAGCACGGCATGAGCTTCACCACCGGCGCCTCCGCCGACGGCGCGGGCATCGCCGCCCAGATCGCCGGCGGCCGCTTCGACGTGTCCGAGGACGGCAGCAAGATCACCATCACCGCCGACGACGGCACCGTCGTCGAGAGCATGCCGACCGTGATCGCCAGCACCGAGCGGATCGTCCGCTTCAGCACCGAGGTCAGCGAGGACGGCACCACCATCACCATGCACCCGTCCGCCAGCCAGCCGGTTCAGGGCGTCTCCACCGCCCAGGACATCGGTCTGGTCGGCGCCACCGCGGGCATGGTCGTGGGCTTCTTCGCCGGCGCGGTCGCGGGCTGCATGGTCGGGCTCGTGGGCCTGATCGTCGGCTGTGTTCCCATGATCTTCGTCGGCGCCATCGCGGGCGCGATCATCGGCGCCGCAGCAGGTTTCGTCGCTCTCTAACCCGTCCGGCGACATCCCACCCACTCGATGACGCGTGGGCTGCGGCACCCGCCGCAGCCCACGTGTCGTTCCCGAGTCGTCCGGCGTTCAGACCAGGGTGCGCTGGCTCACGATCGCCGCGGCCGCGCGCTTGCCCATGCGGACCGCGCCGTCCACGTGTTGGAAGCCGTGGCCCGCCAGATCCGAGCAGGCGAAGTGGATCGGGCCCAGCGGTTCGCGGTGGTCACGGCCGTAGCGGGTGAGGCCGCCGAGATCGAAGCTGACACCGTACGCGCCGCGCGTCCATTCCTCCGCGCCCCAATCGGATTCGTAGTAGACCTCCGGATTCGCGGCCTCCGGGCCGAGATACTTGACCAGGCACGCCAGGATCGCGCGCCGCCGGTCCTCCGGGCTCATCTCGAACACCGCGTCGGCCTGCGCGCCGGCGATGAAGCCGACCAGCGCGCCGTTGTCCATGCCGTGGTTGGTGTTGTCGTAGATCTCCGAGACGAAGTCGGTGTCACTGAATCCGGTGCCGGACAAGCCCTTTGCCCGCCAGAACGGGGTCGAGTAGACCGCGTGCACCTTCACCACGAAGCCGAAGGACATGTGCTGGTACATCTGATGTCGCCGCCGCGGCATCGGCGGATCGAAGCTGATGGTGGAGTACAGGTTTGGGGGCACCGCCAGCACCACGCGCTCGGCGCGCACCCGCAGCTCGCCGTCGGCGAAGACAGTGACGCCCGCATCCGACCATTCGATCCGGCGGACCGGCGAATTCAGGTGCAGGTCATCGCCGAGCCCGGCGGCCAGCCGCTGCGATACCTGCTGCATGCCGCCGATCACCCGCTTGTCCAGCATGAAGGTATCGGTGGCCAACGCGGTGAAAGAGCTTTGGGCCGCGGCCATCTGAAGCGCCTGCAGGGTGGAGAAGGTGTGCGCGGGCTTGGTCAGCATGGCGCCGGAGACATAGAAGGAGACGGTCTCGCGGGCGTATTCGTCATCCGACTGGCGTTCGAGCCAAATCGAGAACGGGATGGCGTCCAGTTCCTCGGCATTGGGATGCGTCCACGGCTCCTCCGCGCCGACCTCGGCCGCCAGCTCGTCGAGCAGGGCCAGCAGCCGGTCGATCTCCTTGGCGGTGGCCTCGGGCGCGGGGAACACATCGCCGGTGAACTCGTGCCGGACGCCGTCCGCGGCAAGGTAAACCGACCGGCCGTCGCGGTAGCGCGAGAAGGTCTCCAGACCCAGCTCCGCCACCAGCTCGAGCGCCGCGGTGTGATGCGGGGACAGCCACTGACCGCCGATCTCGATCATCGCGCCGTCGATGTCGCCGGTCCAGGTGCGGCCGCCGACCCGATCGCGGGCCTCCAGCACAGCCACCGACAGACCGGCCTTGCGTAGCTCGGCGGCGGCGGTCAGACCGGACGGTCCGGCCCCGACCACCACCACATCACGGGTGATGACGGACATGAGAACTCCTGATGGGTAAGGCGGAAAGGCGGTTTCGATGCCCCGGCGTCAGAGCAGCTTCCAGGCTCCGACGAGGACGTCGCGGACGATCTGCTCGATCTCCTCGAACTGCTCCGGACCGCAGATCAGCGGGGGCGCGAACTGGATGACCGGTTCGGCGCGATCGTCGGCGCGGCAGTAGAGGCCGTTGGCGAACAGCTCCCTGGAGACGTGATTGCGCAGGATGCGGGTGGATTCCTCGCCGGTGAAGCGCTCCCGGGTGGTCTTGTCCTTCACCAGCTCGACCGCCCAGAAGTAGCCCACGCCACGGACTTCGCCCACGATGGGCAGGTCGCCGAGCCGTTCCAGCGTGGTGCGGAAGGCGTTCTCGTTGGCGCGCACCCGGTCGTAGAGACCCTCGTTCTCGATGATGTCGAGATTGGCCAGCGCGACCGCGCACGACACCGGATGCCCGCCATAGGTCGAGCCGTGCATGAACGGCGTCTCCGCCGCCTGGAACGGCTCCATCAGCCGGTCGCTGATCATGACCGCGCCCAGCGGCGCGTACCCGGAGGTGAGCCCCTTGGCGGTGGTGATCATATCCGGCTGATAGCCGAAACGCTCTGCGCCGAAAGCGGTTCCGAGCCGACCGAAGGCACAGATCACCTCATCGGAGATGAGCAGCACGTCGTGGCGGTCGCAGATCTCGCGCACGCGCTGGAAGTATCCGGGCGGCGGCACCAGGCAGCCGCCGGTGTTCTGCACCGGTTCCAGGAAGACCGCGGCCACGGTCTCGGGCCCCTCGAAGAGGATCGCCTCCTCGATGCGGTCGGCCGCCCACAGCCCGTAGGCGTCGTAGTCGTCGGCGTGCTCGCCGCTGCGGTAGAAGTTGGTGTTCGGCACACGGGTGGTGCTGGGCACCAGCGGCTCGAAAGGCACCTTCGCGCCTGGGATTCCGGTGATGGACAGCGCCCCGAGCGAGGTGCCGTGATACGCCATGGACCGGCTGATGGCCTTGTGCTTGGTCGGCTTCCCGGTCAGCTTGAAGTATTGGCGGGCGAGTTTCCAAGCGGTCTCGACGGATTCGCCGCCGCTCACGGTGAAGAACACCCGATTGAGATCACCCGGCGTCATGGCCGCGAGCCGGTCGGCCAGCTCCAGCGCGGGCGGATGCGCGTAACCCCAGACCGGGAAGTAGGGCAGCTGCCGCATCTGCCGCGCCGCGGCCTCGGCCAGCTCCTCGCGCCCGTGCCCGACCTGCACCGCGAACAATCCGGCCAGCCCGTCCAGGTACCGCTTGCCCTGATCATCGAAGAGATATGCGCCCTCCCCGCGGACGATCACGGGAGTGTCGGCTTCGTCGCGCCCGTTGTGGGTGGCGAAGTGCATCCAGAGATGGTCGCGCACGACGCGGCTGGCGTCGGCGGTGCTGGCGGACGGGGCGATGGCGGTCACGGTAGGACTCCTCGAAGTCGGTGCGTTCTACGGATATCATACCGATTTGCCAATTCGGCGACTGATTTCGTTGCAATCTTTCTGTTAACTTCGAATTTCGTAGAATACGAATCGGCGAACTCCCGCTCGGCGATTGCCGGGTAGCGGCCCGATCCGAGCCGGGCCGCCACCGTCGGATCAGCTGTCGAAGCCCAGCCCGGTCACGTCCATGGCACGCAGCCACAGGTTGCGCCTGCCCTGGTTGGCGTCGGCGCGCGCCAACGACCAGCGGGTGAGCTGAATTCCTATGGAGCGCAACGGCTCCGGCGGCATCGGCAACGGACGCGAGCGCACCATGCGCAGGCGGGTCCGCTCGGTGTCGAGACCCCACAGCCGGTCCAGCATCACCTCGGCCCCGAATCGGGTGGCGCCGACGCCGAGCCCGGTGTATCCGACCGCGTAGGCGAGCCGGCCGCGATAGGCCGAGCCGAAGAAGGCGCAGAACCGGCCGCAGGTGTCGATGACGCCGCCCCAGCGATGCGTGAAGCTCACCCCGTCCAGCTGCGGGAAGGTCCGGAAGAAGTGCTCGGCGAGCGTCTCGAAGGTCGCCTCGTTGTACTCCAGACTCGGCGCGATCTTGTTGCCGTAGTGGTAGATGGCGTCGTAGCCGCCGAACAGGATGCGATTGTCACTGGTCAGGCGGTAATAGTGAAAGCGGTAGGAGGCGTCGCCGAGACCCATGCGGTGCTTGCCCCAGCCGATGGACTCCAGCTGCTCATCGGTCAGCGGCTCGGTCATCAGCGCGTAGTCGTAGACCGGCACCACATGCCGCGCGACCTTCGGCAGCGGCCCCTGAAACGCGCTGGTGCACAACGCGACCCGGGGTGCTCGCACCTCACCGTGCGGAGTGTGCAGCACCAGATCGCCCCCGCGCTTCCGCGAAATCCGTTGTACGGGTGTGCCTTCGAAGATCCGCACGCCCAGCTCCAGGCAGGCGCGGCGCAGGCCCCAGGCCAGGCGGGCGGGGTCGAGCATGGCCACGCCGTCACGGTCCCAGCAGCCGCCGAGATACGTCGGCGAGTGCACGAGCCGCTGCACCTCCTCGGCGCTGAGCATTTCACTGCGATAGCCGAGGGCGACCGCGGCATCGTGGTTTTCACGCAACCAGGCCAGCTCGTGCGGCGCCGTCGCGACTTCCATCTCACCGGTGCGCTCGAAATCGCAGTCGATGTCGTAGCGGTGGATGGCCGCCTCGATCTCGTCGAGGTTCTGCCGGCCCATGCGCTCGATGACGGCGAGTTCCTCGGGGAAACGCTCTGCGCCATTGGCGATTCCGTGGGTCAGGCTGGCGGCGCAGAAGCCGCCGTTGCGACCCGAGGCGGCGTGGCCGCACAGCGCGGATTCGACGAGCACGACGTCGAGCCCCGGGTCTCTCTCCTTGGCCAGCAGCGCCGTCCAGAGTCCGCTGTAGCCGCCGCCGATGACGGCCAGATCGGCGTCGGTTGCGGTGGTCAGCGGGTCGGTCGGCACCGGGCGGTCCGGTCGGTCGGTCCAGTACGGCGTCGGCGCCGCCTCGAGCAGTGCCGACGCCCACAGTTTGCTTCCTTTGGCCGACATGGCCGATCAACTCCTACTTTTCTCGGTGTGAATGCGCTACTTCGCGGTGCGAGTGCGCGCCTGCGCGGCGACGACGCAGACCAGAGACAACAGGAAGGTCGCGCTGGCCACGGCATTCACCTGGGGTGGAATGCCGCGCAGATTGATTCCCCAGACATACATGGGGAAGGTCTCGGTGGTGCCGGAGGTGAAGTTGGTGACCACGAAATCGTCGAACGACAACGAGAACGCCAACAGCGCCGCGGCCAGGATGCCGGGCCGGGCCAGCGGCAGGACGACGGACCGGAACGCATGGAAGGGACTGGCGTACAGGTCCATCGCCGCCTCCTGCAATCGCGGATCCAGCCCGGCCAGTCGCGCTTTCACGGTGACGACCACGAACGACAGGCAGAACATGACGTGTGCGATGAGCACGGCCCCGAAGCCGAGTGGGATGCCCAATCCGATGAACAGCGTCAGCAGCGACGACCCCATGACGATCTCGGGTGTCGCCATCGGCAGGAAGATCAGCGCCTGCACCGCCGAGCGTCCGCGAAAGCGATAGCGCGCCAACGCGAATGCGATGCCGGTGCCGAGCACGGTGGCGATCGCCGCGGCGCACACTCCGACGATCAGACTCAGCACCAGGCTGTCCTGCAACCCGGCCGGTCCGAACATATCGGTCCAGTTGTGCCACGTGAACCGGAACTCGTGCAGGTTCAGCACATACGTGGTGTTGCGGCTGGCGGGCTGGTTGAACGACAGCAGCAGCACCACCGCGATGGGCGTGAGCAGATACGCCAGGATCAGCCAGCCGAGGATGAGCACCGCATTGGCGCGGATCCGGGCCCACAGTCGATGTGCCATCTCACACCACCTCGTCGGTGTCGGTCTTGCGCAGGTAGAGCATGACCAGCACCAGGATCGCGACCATGAGCACCACCGACAGCGCGGAGCCGACGGGCAGATCCTTGACCACCAGCAGGCGGGACTGGATCACATTGCCGATCATGGTCGTTCCGGTATTGCCGAGCAGCTGGGCGTTGACGTAGTCGCCGGTGGCGGGCACGAAGGTGAGCAGCGTGCCCGCGACGATGCCGGGCATGGTCAACGGCAGGGTCACCCGCCAGAAGGTGCGCACCGGTCCGTGCGCCAGATCGGCCGAGGCCTCCAGCAGTCGCGGATCGAGTTTGTCCAGGCTCGTATAGAGCGGCAGCACGGTGAACGGCAGGAAGTTGTAGACCAGACCCGCGATCACCGCGACCGGCGTCGCCAGCAACCGCCCGTCCGGGCCGAGCAGATGCACCGCCCGCAGCGCCGACACCAGCGGCCCGGTGTCGGCGAGAATCGCCTTCCACGCGAAGGTGCGCACCAGGAAGCTGGTGAAGAACGGCGCGATCACCGCGATCAGCATGACGTTCTTCCACCGCCCGCCGCGCAGCGCGATGGCATACGCCAGTGGATAACCCAGCAGCACGCACAGCACGGTGCAGATCAGCGAGTAGCCCAGCGAGCGCAGGATCTGCGGGTGGTAGAGCTGCCACGCGTAGGCGAAGTTGTCGAACGAGAAGGTCTGCGCGTATCCGGTCTCGATGCTGCCGGTGCGGTCGTACATGCTCGCGGCCAGCAGCTGCACGGTCGGCACCGCGAAGAAGACGAGCAGGAACACGATGCCGGGCGCGAGCAGCAGATACGGTGTGAGACCACGCTTTCCGCGCGGCGGTTCCGCCGGTGCGACGGCGGGCGCGGACGCCGGCAGCACGGCCATCACGACCGCCCCAACAGGAACGCGTGCTCCGGATGCCAGTGCACCGCGATCGGCGATCCGGGCGCCACCACACTGCCGGGGCCGGTATTGGGCACCAGCGCGCAGAGTTCCTGACCCCACGCCGAGCGCACCAGGTACTGGGTGGAGACACCCAGGAAGATGGCGTCGGTGACCACACCGGTGAGGTGCGCCCGCCCGTCCGGCACCTGATCGGGATCGCTTGCCAGCCCGACCTTCTCGGGCCGGATGCCCAGCGCGGCCGTGCCGGAGCTGACCCGGCAGCGCCGCTGCGGCACCGCGAGCCGATGCCCCTGCGCGTCGATGGTCACCTCATCGCCGCTACCGGTGACGGTGGCCTCGATGAGATTGGTCTGCCCGAGGAAGTTGGCCACGAACTCGGTGGCCGGATAGTCGTAGATGTCCTGCGGCGCACCGGATTGCTCCAGCCTGCCGCCGTTCATCACCGCGACGGTGTCGGCCATGCTCATGGCCTCCTCCTGATCGTGGGTGATGTGCACGAAGGTGATGCCGACCTCGGTCTGCAGGCGCTTGAGCTCGAGTTGCATCTGACGGCGCAGTTTGAGATCCAGTGCGCCCAAGGGCTCGTCGAGCAGCAGCACCTCGGGATGGTTGACCAGGGCGCGGGCCAGCGCGACGCGCTGCTGCTGACCGCCCGAGAGCTGCGCGGGCTTGCGCGTCTCGAAACCCTCCAGCTGCACCAGTTTCAACATCTGATGCGCCTGGTGGCGGGCGGCGGTGCGGCCGATTCCCTTGCGGCGCAGGCCGTAGGAGACGTTGTCCTCGACCGTCATGTGCGGGAACAGCGCATAGCTCTGGAAGACGGTGTTGATCGGCCGCCGGTAGGGGCGCAGCGCGGTGATGTCCTGCTCGCCCAGCATGATTCGTCCGGTGGTGGGCTGCTCGAGCCCGGCGATCATGCGCAGGGTGGTGGTCTTGCCGCAGCCGGAGGCGCCGATGATGGCGAAGAACGAGCCGTCGGGGATGGTCAGGTCCAGTTCGGCGACGGCGCGGAAATCACCGAAACTCTTGGTGACTCGCTCGATTCGCAGGTCTTGATCGGACATCGCGGATATCACGCACCCGTCACTGCCTGGAACTTGGACTGGTAGTCCTTCTCCTGGGTCTCGGTCAGGGACATGAAGATCTGCAGCTTCTTCTGCGTCTCCGGCGAGGGGAAGATCAATTCGTTCTGCGCCAGTTCCGGATTGAACTTGGCCATCTCCTCCTGGGCGCCGGCGACCGGGCACACGTAGTTGACGAAGGCCGACAGCCGCGCCGCGACCGCCGGGTCGTAGTAGTGGTTCAGCAGCGCCATGGCATTGGCGGCATGCGAGGAGGTGATCGGGATCAGGGCCTCGTCGGAGTAGAGCATCGCGCCCTCTTCCGGACTGATGAACTTGATCTTCGGGTCCTGCGCCGCGAGCTGGATGACATCGCCGGACCACGCCATACAGGCCGCGATATCGCCCTTGGCCAGATCCTGCACGTACTCGTTGCCGGTGAACTTGCGGACGTGCCCGGACTGCACCGCCTTCTGCAGCTTGGCCAGCGCGCTGTCGTAGTCGGCGTCGCTGAACTGAGCGGCGCTCTTGCCGACCGCGCGCAGCATCAGACCCATGGTGTCGGGCATCTCGGTCAGGCACACCACCTTGCCCTTGAGATCGGGGCGGGTGAGCAGCTCGTCGATGCTGCGGACCTCCTTGGTGACATTGGTGTTCACACCGATGCCCACCAGCCCCGACTGCCACGGCACCATCCGATTGTTCTGCGGATCGACGACACTGCCGCGCAGCATCGGGTGCAGGTTCTTCACGAAGTTCGGCAGCTGGGCCAGATCCAGCGGCTGGGTGTAGCCCTGCCGGACCACGCGCACCGCGGTGGAGTCGGAAAGCACCATGAGGTCGCGCTGAATGCTCTTGCAGGCGGTCAGTTCCGCGCTGACCTTGCCCCAGAACTCGTTGTTGTCATTGATATCGGCGACGTAGCTGACCTTGATGCCGGACTTCGCGGTGAATTCCGCCATGGTCGGGTGCATTTCGGCATTGCCGGCCTGTTCATCGAGGTAGCCGGGCCAATTGGAGAAGTTGAGGGTCTTCTCGGCCGCGGAGTTGTCGGCCGGTGCGGCGCAGGCCGAGCTGCCATTGGAGGCCGATCCCTTGGTGCCGCAGGCGGCGAGCGCACCCGCGGCCGCGACGAGGCCGCCCATCCGGAACAAGCCGCGGCGCGAGGGGCGCACGTCGAGCATTCCGCGCATCTCAGGGGGTAGGGAGTCCAGGGACTTGTTCATGGGGGTCGCCTTCACCGGGACGGGATATCGAACGTCGCCGCGGAGCCGCGGCGTTGGAGAGATGGTTCCATATTCGATGTGCACGACAAGTGATTCCATTGAAAAATCTGTGTTACGCAACGAATTCGGTTGCCCACATACGATTACGCCACGATCTGGGCAACTTGGTTCCCGGTGAGCGGTCTGGGTATGCCCGGGGATGACCGGCGAGGCACTAGGGACGGAGATGTCATGAGCTACGACGGTCCGGCCTTGATCGAGGCGATGGCGCGGTTCGCGCGCCTGCTACCCATCGAATACGAGAGCGACGAGGCGCTGGACGAACTCGTCACGGCCGCGACCGAAGTCCTCGGGGTAACGGGGGCGGGAGTGGTGATGCTGACGGACGGCCGGCTGCGGCTGGCGAAGACGGCCGGGGACCATGTGACCGCGGCCGAGCTGTGCCAGGAGCAGCGGCAGGAGGGTCCGTGCGTCGACGCGCAGCGCAGCGGACAGGTGGTCGCGATCGGGGATATCACCCGATGCGCCGCGCGCTGGCCGCAATACACCGCGGTGGCGCGTCAGCACCGGGTCGTCGCGGTGGCCGGCATTCCGATGCGATTGCGGAACAACATGATCGGAGCCGTCGACCTGTACGAGAACCGCAGCCGCAGCTGGGCCGAACCCGATCTCGAAGTGGCACAGCTGCTGGCGGACACGGCGGCCGGCTATGTCGTCAATGCGGATAAACGGCAGCGCCAGCAGGCGCTCACCGGGCAACTGCGCCAGGCGCTGGAGTCCCGGGTGGTCATCGAACAGGCCAAAGGGGTCGTTTCGAACGCGAACGGCATCACCCCGGATGAGGCATTCGCGCTGATCCGCCGGTACGCGCGCACCCACCAGCTACGCCTGCGGGCCGTCGCGCAGGCGATCGTCGAAACGGGGCTTCGGATATGAATCCTCATGACGGGTCACCGTTTTGCTGCGATACCGGGCACGCGCTCAGCGCCGGTTGGGTAGTCTGATCGGCGTCGAACACGATGTTCTGGAGCTATCAAACGTCCGGACCACACTGTTCCGCCCGAGCCCCCGGTGGATCGCTAGCTGCGACCGCGCCTGCAAGGGGGCACGTATCTTCGATCGCGACTTCACTCAGCCGATGCCAGACGGCGTTGTCCCGCATCGTTGGACCCGTCCGGCTGTTTTCCCTTGCCTCGAGTCCGGACCAACCGATGAAGGAAGGAAAAATTGATCATGATCACCAAGGCAGATCTGCCTTCTGGACTCTCACTGCGGACGAGCACCGCCAGCGGCCCCAACGGCAGCTGCGTCCAGGTCGGCTATTGGCCCGGACGCGGCATGGTGGTCGCTCACAGCAAAGAGGGCGCCAACGGGGCGGTGCTGCTGTTCAGCATGCGTGAGTGGGAAGCGTTCATCATGGGCGTCAAAGCCGACGAATTCCCCGCCGCCGGCTAGCGGTACGCGGACGCCCCGCTTCGCGGTACGAGGACTCCCCGCTTCGCGGTACGAGGACTCCCCGCTTCGCGGTACGAGGACGCAGAGCCGGGGACGGGATAAGTTCGACGGTTGTGGCGTTCGAATACCGAGTCGGGGACATCATCGAAATGTCCTGCCCGTTCACCGAGACACGGGTGAACGAGCTGACCGCTGACGAGGTCGTCGTCGAATGGCCTTGGTGGACGGCCGATCCGGACAGCGACGGGACCCCGTGGAACGGACTGCGGCCCCTGCCCGCCGGACCGGAGACGCCGGGCTGGGATCGGGAAGTCTTCCGGATCCGGCCCCGCGCCGCCGATCTCGACGTCGGCGCGACCTGTCAGGTCGGCATCCCGCCCACGGTGCTGCACGTGATCGAGGTGCGGCATTTCGATCCGCCGCGCGAGACCGGCTGGCTACCCCGCCCGCGCCGCGCGGTCGAGTACCGGCGCATCGGGCAACCGTTCGAGCCCGGAACCGCGGAGCAGACCGGCTCCTTCGACCCCGACGACGGCATCCCCCGCCGCATCGAATTGCGTTTCCGCCCATACGCGTTCCTGGAACCCGGGGACGAGGTCGCCGACGCCCGGGCCCGGGTGTGGCGCTTCGAGACGGCCTGGGACCTGCACCCCTTCGACGGCCGGGCCGAGGACCCGCCCGCCTGGCCGCTCATGCTGCTGACCCGGCACGGGGACAGCGACGACGATGCGGCCGCCGTCGACGTGGTCGAGGCGACCCAGACCGGTTCGCACCACGAGGAACTCGCGCGCTGGGCCGAACTCGCGGGGGTCGACGAGCCCGAGACGGAGCCCGCCGAGTAACCGCGAGCCCCGCCGGGCAACCGCTCAGGACTTCGCCAGGTACTCCAGTCGCTCGCCGTCCACCGCGGCGCGCATCATGCTCGCCAGGCCCGGATGATTCTTCAGACCCGGGTCCGAGGCCACGATCTCGCGCGCCACTTGCTGTGCGGCGGTGATGACTTCGAGGTCGTCGAGCAGCGAGAGCAGGCGCAGGCTGCGGGCGGTGCCGGACTGAGCCGAGCCCAGCACGTCGCCTTCCCGGCGTTGCCGCAGATCCAGGACGGAGAGTTCGAAGCCGTCGGTGGATCCGGCCACGGCCTCGAGCCGGGCCATCGCCGTACCGACCGGATTGGTTTCGGTAATGAGCAGGCACAGGCCCGGGTGCTTGCCACGGCCGACGCGCCCGCGCAGCTGATGCAGCTGGCTCACACCGAAACGATCCGCGTCCACGATCGCCATCACCGTGGCGTTCGGGACGTCGACACCGACCTCGACGACCGTGGTGCAGACCAGGACATCGATCTCGGCGTCATTGAAGGCCCGCATGACGCGGTCCTTCTCGTCCGCGGGCAGCCGCCCGTGCAGCAGGCCCACGCGCAGATCCTTCAGCGCACCGGTGCTGAGCATCTCGTACATGTCCAGTGCCGAGTGCGTGGTGGGCGCTTCCTGCTCCTCCAGGGATTTGGTCTTGCGGCCCTTACCCTTTCCGCCCTTTCCGTTCTCCTCCTCGTCGCCGATGCGCGAGCACACGACGTAGGCCTGACGCCCCGCCTCGACCTCCTCGCGAATGCGCTCCCACGCGCGATCCACCCACGACGGCTTCACCTTGGCGGGAACGACTTTCGAGACGATCGGCGACCGGCCGTTCGGAAGCTGGGTCAGCACGGAGGTTTCCAGATCGCCGAGCGTCGTCATGGCGATGGTCCGCGGAATCGGGGTGGCGGTCATGACCAGCAGGTGCGGGCTCGCGCCGTCTTTCGCCTTGGCGCGCAACGCGTCTCGCTGCTCGACACCGAAGCGGTGCTGCTCGTCGACCACCACCATGCCGAGATCGAAGAACTCCACATTGTCCTGGATCAGCGCGTGCGTGCCGATCACCAGGCCCGCCTCGCCGGTGACCGCGTCCAGCAGGGCGGCCTTCTTCTGCCCCGCCGACATGGAACCGGTCACCAGCACCAGCTTGGTGGCGTTCTCGTCCGCACCCAGCTCCCCGGCGGTGCCGAGATCGCCGAGCATCTTCGACAGCGACCGATAATGCTGTGCCGCAAGGACTTCGGTCGGCGCGAGCAGCGCGCACTGCTGACCGTTGTCCACCACCTGCAGCATGGCGTGCAGGGCCACGATCGTCTTGCCCGAACCCACCTCACCCTGCAGCAGCCGGTGCATGGGATGGCTGCGCGACAGGTCCGCGGAGATCTCGCCGATGACCGCGTTCTGGCCCTCGGTCAGCTCGAAGGGCAGCCGCTTGTCGAAGGCGGCGGCAATGCCGTCGGTGCGCGGCGGGCACGGGCGCGCGACCCGGCCCTCGGTCTGGTGGCGGCGCTCGGCCAGCACCAGCTGCAGCGCCATGGCCTCGTCGAAACGCAAACGGCCCCGGGCGGCCTCGATATCGGACTTGCGCTCGGGTAGGTGGATCAGGCGCAGCGCGTCGGAGACCGGCATCAGGTCGTACTCGGCGCACAGGGCTTCCGGCAGCGGCTCGTCGACCGGATCCAGCTGGTCGAGCACCTGCCGGACGCAGCGCAGCAGATCCCAGCTCTGCACCTTCGCCGTCGACGGGTAGATCGGGATGAACTCCCGCTCGAAGAACGACATATCGATGCCCCCGGCGCCCTTAGCGCTCTTCGCCAGGCCGCGCAGGGCGCCGCCGCCGTGCACGGAGGTGATGCTCTCGACCGATCCGTCGCCCTTCTGCGGCAGGATCAGATAGTCCGGGTGCGAGAGATTCCAGCGGGTGGGCTGCCAGTAGTGCACGATGCCCGACATCATCGCGCGCACACCGTCTTTCACCAGGTACTGCACCTTCTCACCGCTGAAGAAGGTGATCTCCACCGGCTTCACGCCGCCGGTGTCCAGGTACACCTTGAGCAGGCTGCCGCGCCGATTCCGCATGGGCCGCAGCTCGGTCTTGGTGACCCGCCCGATCACCGTGATGTGCGCGCCCTCCTCGGGCTCCTCCTCGGTGAGCTCCTGCCCCTGCGTGGCATAGCGCAGCGGATAGTGCCGCAGCAGATCCTCCACGGTCTGCATGTCGAAACTCTCCAGCAGCGGCTCGGCGGATTTCACCCCGAGCACGTAATCCAGCCGATCGGCCAGCGTCGCCATCTATTTCACCCCGATCTGCACGGTCTCCTCGACCCCGATCTGCACGAGATCCCCCGCCTGCCCACCCGGATAGACCACCACTTCCACACCCGGGAACCCCGCCGCCACATGCGCGGCCAGCTCCTCCGAAAGCCCTTCCGGCGCATCACATCCGATGAGCATCGTCACCAATTCCCCACCCAGCCCGAGCATTCGGTCCAGCAGCGTCCGCCCCGCCGCCCGCACATCCGAATCGATGACGACCACATCGTGCCCGACCAACCCGAGCCCATCC
>NZ_BAAFGR010000103.1:0-29592 GCF_041154655.1 Nocardia sp. JMUB6875 | reverse complement strand
CCACCCGATGGCCGCGATACCCGGATTTCTCTATCTCCGTGTGGAATTCGCCGTCGTAGAACAGCACCTCCACCCGTTCCCGGTCGAGCACCTCACCGATCTGCGGGCCCGCGAACCCGTAGTTCAACGGCACCACATCCGCCGACAGCCGCGCCGCCGCATACGCCGCCAGCACGAACCCGCGATGATTGCGGCACAGCACCCCGACCCGCTGCCCGCGCCGCACCTCCCAGCGCGCCCGCAAGGCCGCGGCCAACCGCTGGACCTGCCGGTCGAGATCGGCGGCGGTGATCGAGCCGTCGTCATCGATCATGGCGGGCCGGTCCGGAAACCGGGCCGCGAAGCTCGACAGCGTGGTCGTCAGTCCGACCCCGCCGCGTAATGCCCAGGCCAGCTGCGGAATCCGGGTGGGCGGCACCAGCCCGAGCGCCCCGCTGGCCGGAATCCAGCCCGCCACCGTCACCGCGTCGTCGAGCAGGTTGGCCGTGCGCTCGACCCGCCCGATCGGCCCGGCCCAGTCGACGGGCCGGTTGTTCCAGTTCCCGGCCTTGGCATACAGGGTCAGCATCCGTTGCACCGCACGGGAATTGTCCAGCGCGTACGAGATCGGCGCGCCCGCCCGCTCCCACCACGGCCGAATCGCCAAGGGCCGATCCACGATCGCCCGGCACACCATGCCCGCCGCCTCCTCGGTCGACATGCTCGGGGTGTACCGGTAGATCCGATACGGCCCGAGCATCTCCGAGCGCACCAGCTGCAGATGCACAGAGGTGACGGTGATGCCGTCGGCCCGCAATTCCGGTGCGGCGCCGCGCATCCAGGCATTGAACGCCGCCTTGGAGGCGATATACGCGGTCCAGCCGACACCCGGACCGTGCACACCGGCGGTGCTGATATTGACGATGTGCCCGCGCTGCCGCGCCCGCATGGACGGCAGCAGGCTCAATACCAGCCGCACCGGACCCAGATAGTTGATCCGCGCGGTGTCGTCGAAATTGTCCCAGCGGTCCAGCGAATCCGAGAGCCAGCGGCGAATGGACTTGCCCGCATTGTTGACGAAGACATCGACGTGCCCGTGGTCGGCCAGGACTTTTCTGATCAGCTCGGCGCAGGCGTCGGGATCCGAGAGATCCGCCGGATAGGGATGCGCGGAGCCGGGGAATTCGGCTGTCTCCGCCTGTAATTCGTCCAGCAGTGCAGCTCTTCGCGCCACCGCGAGCACAGTCGCGCCGTTGGCGGCAAGTCGCCGTGCGGTGGCCTGCCCGACCCCGGAGGACGCCCCGGTCACCAATATCACCTTGCCCCGCACGGCGGGCTCCAGGCGGCGGTCGCTGATTCCGTACCCGGCCGCGCCCAGCGCGATCCGGACCGATTTCGGCAGTTCGATCATGGGCTCGAAAATCCTTGTCGAGCAGTAGGGTCAGGCGGGCAACCGGTCGAATTCGTAATCCGAGAACGGGAATCGATGATGCGCGCGCCGCGCCGAGAAGAATCCCGTCGGCCGGATATAGGTGCTGTCACCCTGCGAATTCCGGTAATACGTCGGCACGTGCGCGTTCAACTCGGCCAGGTAATACCGCATCGCCTCGCCGTGCCGGTAGATGCGCCGATGGTAGGCGTCGTGGATATCCTGGCGAATCGCCACGCAGGTCGCCCCGCGCCGCCGCGCCTCCGAAATCGCCCGCACCGCATGATCGGCCGTCATCTCCACGAAGGCGTGCCAGCCGCTGCCCGACCAGGAATAGGGGCCGACCAGCGTCCACCGGTTGGGCAGACCGGGCAGCGACACGCTCTCGTAGGCCTGTAAACCGTGCTCGGTGTAGTACTTCCCGAGATCGAGACCGTCGCGGCCGACCACCATGCCCGGCGTATAGGTCTCCGGATCGGAGAAGACGTGATAGCCGGTCGCCAGCACGATCATGTCGAATTCGCGCTCGATGCCGTCGGTGGTGCGAATGCCGTGCGCGGTGAACCGCTCGATCGGCGTGGTCACCAGATCGACATTGGGCCGATTGAACGCCAGCAGATATCCGGTGTTCGCCGTCGGCCGCTTGGCGATCGGCCCGTAATTCGGGGTGAGCCCCTCGCGAATCTCCGGATCGCGCACCATGAGTCGCAGCATTCCGCGATAACCGCGAATCGCCGCGCCGTCGATGGCCCGCATGGTGGGCCGGACCAGCGTCATGGGCGCGTTCGACATGGTGCGCAGCGCGGCGTCGACTACGACCAGCGCCGCACCGTGCACCCCTGCCTGCACCCCCGGAACCCGTAGCGCCAAGCGCACCGCCCGCGGAATCCGCGGATTGGGTTTGGGCACACACCACACCGGCGTGCGCTGGTACACCGCGAGACTTTCCACGGTGCCCGCGATCGACGGCGTGATCTGCACCGAACTCGCACCCGTGCCGATGATCGCGACCCGCTTACCGGCCAGGTCGTAATCGTCGTCCCAATCCGAGGGCCGCTGAATCTTGCCCCGGTACTGAGCGAGTCCCGGAATTCCGGGATCCACCTTCGGGCTGATGAACGCACCCACCGCGCTGATCACGAACCGCGCGGTCGTCTCCCCGCCGTCCTCGAGCCGCAGCCGCCAGCAGTGCCGCTCCTCGTCCCACTCCTCACCGGCCACCCCGGTCCCGAACCGGATGTGCGGATACAGCCCGAAGCGCCGCGCCACCGCCATGTGGTACCGCTTCACCTCGGCCCCGGCCGCGAACAGCCTGCTCCAGTCCGGATTTCGCGCGAACGAGTACTGATAGGCCAGCGACGGGATATCGACTTCCAGCCCCGGGTAATGGTTTTCGTGCCAGCTGCCGCCCACCTCGTCGGCCCGCTCGAGAATCACGAAGTCGCGCACCCCGGCCCGCTTCAGCTTGCCCCCTGCCGCGATACCCCCGGGCCCCGCCCCGATCACGGCGACCTCGTGGTCCGGAGCCGAAAGCTTCGCTGCCGATATGTCTTTGGATGCACTGGTCACGACGATGGACCTTCCGGGCAGACTCCGGCGCTGCGCTGCGCCTGTCCCACCAGAATAGGTCTGTCTGGGACAGTGATCAAGACCCGTGTGGCACGGGTGATCTCGCGGCGGTCAGCCCGCGGCGAACCCCGCGGCCGGTGCGCCGGCCCGGCGCAATCGCACGGCGTTCAGATCCGTCGGCTGCCCGGTCCGCACCCGGTGCCGTTCCATGACCGTCCGGAACTCCGGCGACCACCGCAGCACCTCATCGCGCATGGGCCCGGTGGTGTCGAGCTGCGCGACCAGGCCGAACAGGGTGACCAGCGCCCGCTGGAACGGCATCAGATACGCGGGCACCCCGAGCTGTCGGTAGGCATTGCTGAGCTTGGGACTCATGGCGTCGAGGGTGCGCCCGCGCAGCCAGTCGATGTTCACCCGGAAGGTGTCGTGCCGCAGGAGCTCGGTGAAGGGCAGCAGCTTCTCGGCCAGCCCGGCGCTGTCCAATCCGCGCTTGCCGTCGATGAATCCGTGCCGTCGCGCGAACGAGTCCAGCTCGGCCGGGCCGCCATTGAGCAGCGCGTCGGCCATATCGTGCACCAGCGTCGGGAACTGCGCCGGCGGCCAGACCGGGCACGCCCCGAAGTCGACCACGCCCAGCCGCCCGTCCGGTAGCACCCGGAAATTGCCGGGATGCGGATCGCCGTAGAGCAGCCCGGAGCGCGGTGCGGAGGACCAGAAGAATCGGATCGCCAGCATCCCGACCCGATCGCGCTCTTCGGGCGCGCCCGCGGTGATCAAGCGCGACAAGGGAATACCGTCGAGCCATTCGCTGACGATCACATCCCCGCGCTGCGCCACCACCTGCGGCACCTTGAAATCCGGGTCGTCGGCGTACGCCTCGGCGAAGCGGCGCTGGTTCTGCGCCTCGGCCTCGAAATCCAGTTCGGCGCGCAGGCATTCGGCCAGCTCGTCCACGATGGCCGGACCGTCGGCGTGCGGCGCGAAGACCGGTGCCAGCCAGGCCAATCCGCGCAGCTGCCGCAGATCGCTGTCGATCGCGCCGCGCGCGCCCGGATACATCACCTTCACCGCCACCACCCGGCCGTCGTGCCAGATCGCGCGATGCACCTGGCCGATGGTGGCCGAGGCGGCCCGCCGGTCGTCGAAGTCGCGGAAGTTCGCGCGCCAGTCCGGGCCGAAGGATTCGGCCAGCACCGCGTGCACCGAGCGCGGCAGCATGGGCGGGGCGGCATCCTGCAGGCGGCTCAACGCGATTCGATACGGCTCGGCCAGTTCCGGCGGCAGCGCCAGCTCGTAGATGCCGAGAATCTGGCCCAGCTTGGCGGCGCAGCCCTTCAATTCGCCCAGTACCTCGGCCATGTGCTCGGCGGTGCGCAGCTGGATCTCCCGGTCTACCTCGTCGGCCGGGCGTCCGATGGCCTTCTTACTCGCCCCGGCCACCTGCCGTCCGGCGAACGCCAGCGGCACCGCCGCCAGCTTCGCGCCGCGAATCGTCCTGCGCACGGGCGGATTTCCACCCGTGTCCACAGCCCCCCGCCGAGCACCGCCGCGCCGAAAACTCATCGATCAACCAACCCCTTGTGCGCGCGATCCGATCGAAATGCGCATCAGGGAGTCTGCCACGAAGTGAAACTATGCGGTACGTAAAACTGTACGTCTCAGTACCGCGTCTCGAATATTGGGATACGGGAGGTGAATTCGCAGGTGCGGTCGGTCAGGGCCGATGCGAGGCGACCAGGGCCAGATCGGCGAGCCGATGCGCGCGGGCGATCTCGGCGGGCGTGAACGGCTCCCCGGTGCGCAGGAAGGTCAGCGCGGCCGGGCCGCCGGGCGGATCGATCTCGAGCAGGGTGCCGCCCGGAGTGCGGTCGGGATCGGGATCCGGGACATATTGCGCGCCGAGCAGTTCGGCGATCACCAGGGGTAGCTCGTCCGGGTCGGCGGCGACCCGCGCGGCCAGGCCCAGGGCGCGCGTCTGGCCGTCCACCAGGGTCAGCGCCGAGGCGGGCCAGATGCCGACCGCGACGCCGCCCGCGCGGGAGATGGCGTGCGTCAGTCGCGGCGGGGTGACTTCGACGGGTGTGGACACCACCAGTTCGTCGAGCACGCCGTTCTCGAGATGGTGCACGTGCACGGCCAGAATGTTCGCGCGCCGATCGGCCAGATGCTTGGCGAGCAGTTCCAGGCGGCCGGGCTTGTTGTCCAGGCGCACCCGGATGCGCCACAGTCGCTCGGCGCTGTCGAGGCGGTTGCGGTGATGCAGCTCCGGGCCGTGCAGCCAGCGGCCGAGATACCGCATCGCGCCGGGCTCGACGACCCAGATGACGAGAATCGTGGCGACCACGGCCAGAATCGAGACCGTTGCCAGGTAGGGCAGTTCGAGGTGGATGACCAAGGCGTGCAGGGCCAGTTCGACGGGGAGGATCGCGGCGAGTTTGGCCAGGGCCATCCGGGTTCGTTTGGGGTGGGGCAGACGACCGCACACTTCGCATGCCAGCGCATGTATCTCGGTTTGCCTCATGTTCACCACAGTGCGCGACCGGTGTTTCCACGCTGTGGTGCGGTGTAAAGAAGGGATGACAGTACGCCGGAAACTTGTTGTGGCACGGGCTGTTCAGTGAAGCGAGCCACAGCCGACGCGGGCCTGTGCCCCGGCGCACACCGATTTGCCCGATATTCGATGAGTAGCGGACGTCACTTCTTCTTCGGCGGGAGCGACTTGGCGTAATCCACCCCGCGGCGCACCCACTCGTCGAGCACCTCGTCATCGGCGACGGTCTCGGTGGTGACGCGTAGCCACCCGTGCGCCTCGCGCCCGCCCATCACCATGGTCTCGACCGATCCCTTGCTCAGCAGTGCCGCCGAGGTGGCCGGATCCGTCCGCACCAGCAGCCCGCCCTGACCACTCGCCGCGACCGCCATATTGCCGCCGATCATGAACGCCAGCCCGCCGAACATCTTCTTCTCGACCGCCTCGGCCAGATCCGGCCCGAGGGCGTCCCGTATCCGATCGGCCAATTTCTCGTCGTATGCCATATCGGCATTGTGAGCCATACCACCGACAGATCCCGGTTCGCCCACGGGTAGAAAGACCTTTCTGACAGGTGTCGAGCGGTCCCGTATGAGGTACACCTAGTTAGTGGAAGCCCCGCCGACAGTGGGTGTCGAAGAGGAGTTTCTCCTCGTGGATCCGCGCACCGGCGCGCCGGTCAGCAGAAATGCCGACGTCGTGCGCACGGCCGCCGATTTCGGCATGGACCTGCAATTGGAGATCATGCGGTGCCAGGTGGAGACCAATACCCACGTGCACACGAATACCGCCGATCTGCTTCGGGAATTGCGGGAATTGCGACGCGGAGCCGCCGCGTCGGCGGAAAAACACGATGCCCTGCTGCTGGCCGCCGCGGTGCCGCCGCACGTCCCCGACGAGCTGTCCATCACCGCCGCCCCGCGCTATCACCGGATCGCCGAGAACTTCGGCCGGTTGGCGCGTGAGCAGGGGCTGTGCGGCGCGCACGTCCACGTCGCCGTGCCGGATCGGGCCGCCGCCCTGCGGGTGAGCAACTTCCTGCGGCCGTGGCTACCGCTGCTACTGGCGCTCACCGCCAATTCGGCCATCTACCGCGGCGGCGAAACCGGTTACGCCAGTTGGCGAAACATCCTGTGGCGGCGCTGGCCCAGCGCCGGGCCGCCGCCGCATTTCGACTCGGTGGCCGACTTCGAGGTGGCCGTGGAGTCCATGCTGTCGCTCGGGGTCATCCTCGATCGCAAGATGGTCTACTGGGATGTGCGGCCCTCCACCACCTTTCCCACCGTGGAGGTGCGGATCAGCGATGTGCCCGCCACCGTGGAGGAGACCGCGCTGCTGGCCAGCCTGGTGCGGGCCTGCGCGATGACCGCGCGCACCGCCGATTCCGTGCCCTTCGTCGCGGAAGCCACCCTGCGCGCGGCGTATTGGAAGGCGGCGCACGAGGGCCTCGACGGGGACGCCATCGATCCGGTGGACGGCAGCACCGTCCCGGTCGAGGATCTGCTGACCCGGCTCATCGAACGGGTCCGGCCGGCGCTGGAGCTGCTCGGCGACTTCGGGTTCGTCTCCGACGGTCTGGCCGCGCAGCTGGCGCGCGGCAATGGGGCGCGGCGTCAGCTCAACGCGTTCCGCGCCCGCGGCGATCTGGGCGATGTGGTGGACGAGCTGGCCGAGGCCACGCTGCACAGCTGCCGGTAGGCGAAATCGCCCGGCCCGCAAACAGAGTCACTTGGTCTGCAGGCAGAGTGTCACTTCGTCTGCAAGCAGAGCGCGAAGTCCTCGATCTCCGGGCCGCCGCCGATGCTGGTCTTGTGCGTGATGATCACATCGGTTGCCGGGTACTGGGAATCGCACTGGGTATCGGCGATCGGTCCGGTCGGCTTGCCCAGAACCGTTGCCTGCGCACGCGAGTCGCCGCACGGCACCACCTCGAGCTTCGGGTGATCGTCCTTGGAGATGTCGCCGTTCTTGTCCCACACGCAGTCGCCGACCTTGGCCGCCTTGGCGTCGCGGGTGGCCGGTGTGGTCGGCAGTGCCGGAATCGACGGAATGACAGGCACATTCGGCACCACGTGGTAGGTGGATGTGGGCGCGTCGAGGTAGTGGTAGTTGTTCCGATTCGCCGAGCTGCCGCTATTGCTGCTGCCGAACGCGATGAACGCGATGACCAGGATCGGGATGAACGCGCCGATGATCACCGGCCGCTGCCACAGCGGGCGGCCAGGATCCATCGGCAGCGACGGCGCGCCCGGGATCGGCGGCGGCAACTGGGCCAGGCGAGCACGGTTGATCAGGTTCGACAGCAGGGTGAAGGGATTGGCGAGGAGCGCCGAGAACGGTCCCCACCAGCCCTGCACCAGGCTGTCACCGGTCATCTGCCGGAAGGATGCGAGTCCGCATTCGCGGCAGAAGGGCCCCGGCAGCTTGCGGAACTGCATCAGGACAATCATGCCGCGGTGTGCGCGGAAGTCGAGATCGATCGCCGGGGTGGCGCCGCAATAGCGGCAGTAGACACCATTGGCCTGCGAGAACTGCGGCGGCATTTGCGCGGGCTGCCCCGGCATTTGCGTGGACTGCCCCGGCGTTTGCATGGACTGCGTTGCGCCGAAAGGTGATTCGGGCGTAGTCAAGCTGAAAATCCCCCCTGGGTGAAGCTGGAAACCGACGTATTGAAACACACCGGCGTGACAACCGCGGATTCCAGCCCGAATCCCCGCCCAGGATGTGGGATTACGGTAGCGGCTGATCGTCGCGGATCATCTGGTAATTGACCGTGGTGCCCTCGACATTGGTGGTCTTGGCGGTGACGCCCCAGCGGGTGCCGTCGGCCTCGGTCACCACGCAGCGGATGCTCGCGCCGGTGGCGCCGCGCAGCAGGCCGTTGCAGGTGCTGGACTGCGGGGGCGTGCCGACCTGCTCCTGATAGAAGTTCGCGACCTTGGCGGCGACATCATCGGGTGCGACGAAGGCGTCGGTGAGGTTCAGGTCGTAGTAGACGTCCTTGCCGTCGACCTTGGTGACCTTGGCGGTGACGGCCCAGGTCTGCCCGTCGGCGGCGGTGGCGGTACAGGTCTGGGTGGCGTCGACCTTGGCGGGCAGGCTCCCGTCGCAGGACGTGCTCTTCGCGTCCTCGTGCGATTGATCCTTGTAGAAGTTCGAGACCTTGGCTTGGACGTCGCTCTTGCTGACCGAGCCGGTGCTCGAGGATGAGCAGGACAGGGCGAGCAGCGGCGTACACGTCAGCACCAGGGCGGCTGTCAGCTTTCTCATGGACAACTCTAGGGGCGCGCCCGTTCGGAAAATTCGCCGCTACGCCGGATTTGGGGGCCGATTAGGGACATTGACGGTGGTCCGGTCCGCGACCGCGCGCGGACCGGACCACCGAGGCCGGTCAGCTGGCCCGCTTGCGCCACTCCTCGAGCTGCGGCGATTCGTCGCCGATGGTGGTGGATTCGCCGTGACCGGTGTGCACCAGGGTCTCCGGCGGGAGGGTGAGCAGGCGGTCGGCGATCGAGTCGACGATGGTGCCGTAATCCGAGTAGGACCGACCGGTCGCCCCGGGCCCGCCGTGGAACAGGGTGTCGCCGGTGAAGACCGCACCCAGATCCGGGGAGTAGAAGCAGACCGCGCCCGGCGCGTGGCCCGGCGTGTGCAGCACGTGCAGCTCGGTCCCGCCGACCTCGATGACCTGCTTGTCCGACAGCTCCCCGTCCGGGCTGACCTCCGGATGGGTGTGCCGCCACAGCACCAGGTCCTCCGGGTGCATGAGCACGGGAGCGCCTGTGGCCCTGGACAATTCGGGTGCGACTCGGATGTGGTCGTCGTGCGCGTGGGTGAGCAGGATGGCCTTCACCGTGCGACTGCCGATGGCGTCGAGGATGACCTCGACATTGTGCGGGGCGTCGATGACGACGCATTCGAGATCGTCGCCCACCACCCAGACATTGTTGTCGACATCGAAGGTCTCGTTGTCGAGGCTGAAGGTGCCGACGGTGACGGCATGATCGATGTGCGCCATCAGAACACCACCACCGATCGCAGCACATCACCGTGATGCATCTTGGTGAACGAGGACTCGACCTCATCGAGCGCGATGGTCTCCGAGACGAAGGCGTCCAGATCCAGGCGGCCCTGCTTGTAGAGCTCGATCAGGTACGGGAAGTCGCGCGAGGGCAGGCAGTCGCCATACCACGAGGACTTCAGAGAGCCACCGCGCGAGAAGAAGTCGATGAGCGGCATCTCGAGTTTCATGTCCGGCGTCGGCACGCCGACCAGCACCACGGTGCCCGCCAGATCGCGCGCGTAGAAGGCCTGCTTCCAGGTCTCCGGACGGCCGACGGCGTCGATCACCACATCCGCGCCGAAGCTGTCGGTGAGTTCCTGAACCCGTTCCACCGCATCCTCTTTCGCGGCGTTCACGATGTGGGTGGCCCCGAATCCGGTGGCCCACTCCAGCTTCCGCTCATCGATGTCGACGGCGATGATGGTGGTCGCGCCCGCCAGCTGCGCACCCGCGATGGCCGCGTTGCCGACACCGCCGCAACCGATCACCGCGACCGAATCCCCGCGGCTCACACCGCCGGTATTGATGGCCGCACCCAGGCCCGCCATCACACCGCAGCCCAGCAGGCCGGCGGCGGCGGGGGAGACGCTCGGGTCGACCTTGGTGCACTGCCCGGCGTGGACCAGGGTCTTCTCGGCGAACGCGCCGATGCCCAGCGCCGGGGTGAGCGGGGTGCCGTCGGTGAGCGTCATCGGCTGTGCCGCATTGAAAGTGGAGAAGCAGTACCAGGGCTTGCCCTTGCGACAGGCGCGACAGGATCCGCAGACCGCCCGCCAGTTGAGGATGACGAAATCCCCGGGCTCCACATCGGTGACGCCCTCGCCCACCGCTTCCACGATGCCCGCGGCCTCGTGCCCGAGTAGGAAGGGGAATTCGTCGTTGATGCCGCCCTCGCGGTAGTGCAGATCGGTGTGGCAGACCCCGCAGGCCTGCACCTTGACCACCGCTTCACCCGGGCCCGGGTCCGGGATGACGATGTCGGTGACTTCCACCGGAGCGTTCTTGGAGCGTGCGATGACGCCGCGCACAATTTGGGACAACGAAATTCCTTCCTGGCTAACCGCAATGCCAACGACTATGGCATCCGAATAGGTCCACGTCATCTATTACCCGGGGCCACAGGTAACGAATCCGCTTGTGGGCTATCACAAGAGGGCTTGCGCCGCGGCCTCGGAGATGGTCGCGGCGACCATGCCGAGGGCGGGGGAGTCCAGCTTCCACTGCTGCCAGTAGAGCGGGACGTCGATGAAGACGTTTTCGTCGAGGGGGACCAGGTTGTCCTCCGGCCGCATCATGATGTCGGGAATCATCCCCCAGCCCATGCCCGCCCGCACCGCGTCGTTGAAACCGGCCGAGGAGGGGATGTAATGGCGGGGCGGGTCCACGGGCTTGCGGGTGTAGTGACGCATGAGGCGAAACTGCAGGTCGTCCTTGCGATCGAAGAGGATCACGGGCGCCTGTGCGAACGATTTCGCGTTCGCGCCGTCCGGAAACCAGGTGCGCGCGAATTCCGGTGCGGCCATGGGGCGATAGCGCATCGCGCCCAGGCGGTGGACGGTGCAGCCCTGGACCGGGGCGGCGGTGGAGGTGATGGCCGCCATCACGGTGCCGTCGCGCAGCAGGCGAGTGGTGTGTTCTTCGTCCTCGCGATGCACCTCGAAGCAGACGCCTTTCGCGGCGCGGCCGAGCGCGTCGATGACCCAGGTCTGCAGTGAATCGGCATTGACGGCAATCGGAATCACCACCGGGCGGTCGGTGGGCTGATGCACGTCGCCGAGTTCGCGAGCGGTATCGCTGGTGAGCAACTGGATCTGCCGGGCCAGCCGCAGGACGGTGAGCCCGGATTCGGTCGGCTGCACCGGCTTGGTCCGCTGCACCAGAATGCGCCCGGCCGAGTCCTCCAGCGCCTTGATGCGCTGGCTGATTGCCGAAGGCGTCACCGAGAGTTTGCGCGCCGCGGCGTCGAAGGTGCCCTCACTGATGACGGCATCGAGCGCCCGCAGTTGGTCCAGCTGTAGGTCCATATTAAGAAATCGTAATGGTGCCTCAGAATCTTTAGCTGGCCTGGTCCTGGACGTCTGTCCTAACTTCGATCTGTGAACGCATCATCGGCGGCCCTGGCGGCCATCTCAGGACTCGGCTTCGGACTCTCCCTCATCGTGGCGATCGGCGCGCAGAACGCCTTCGTCCTGCGACAAGGCATCCGAGGCGAACACGTCCTGCCGGTGGTAGCGGTCTGCATCACCTCCGACGTCATCCTCATGACCCTCGGCGTCACCGGCTTCGGCGCGATCATGGACTCCGCCCCGATGCTCATGACCATCGCCAAGTACGCGGGCGCGGCGTTCCTGCTGGGCTACGCGTTCCTCGCTGCCAAGCGAGCCTTCTCCGCCTCCGCCCTCTCGACCCCTGGCGGCGCACCGATCGCTCTCGGCGCGGCCATCGCCACTTGCCTGGCAGTCACCTGGCTCAACCCTCACGCCTACCTCGACACCGTTGTACTGCTGGGCTCCTTCGCTAACACCTACGCCACCCCCGACCGCTGGTTCCTCACCGCCGGTGCCATCGCGGGCAGCCTCATCTGGTTCATCTCTCTCGGGTTCGGTGCGCGGCTCCTTGCTCCGGTGTTCGCAAAACCGAAGGCATGGAAGATTCTGGATTCCGTTATCGCGCTTATTATGACCGGCCTGGCGGTCGGTTTGCTGGTGAGCTGAAATGTAATTCGCGGACGCATTACTGAAAAGGCTTATATCACTTGGTAATTCGGTTCGAAAACATGATCGAGAAGCGTAGAATGGAGGCATGACCAGCGGTGGAGGTGTTTCCGGCGGCACGATCGCAGACGCGATCGCGATGCTCGCTGCCGTCACCGACATCCTGCTCACCGATTCTTTGGGCGGATTCTCCGATATCGAATTCGTGGTTCAGATGCAGGAATTCGAGGCCGCCAAGCGTCGCCTGGCCGCGGTCGACCACCGCTTCGTCGGCGAAGTCCGCACCCGCAACCTGCCGGAGAAGGCGGGCTGGAAGAACCACACCGGCAAATACCTGCAGCAGGTGCTGCGCCTCGGCCACGCCGAAGCCGGTGCACGCGTGAATGCCGCCGAGCAGCTCGGGCAGCGCCAGGTCATGGGACAGGTGTTGGAGCCGAACCTGGCCTGGGTCGCCGCCGCCCAAGAACAGGGCTTGGTGTCGGCCGATCACGCGCGCCGGATCGTGCAGATCGTGCGCCGTATCCCCGCCGTCACCGACCCGGAATTGGTCGGCAAGGCCGAAATGGAGTTGGCGCACTTCGCGACCCGCTCCACCCCCGATGATCTCCCCAAGCTCGGCGATCGCATTCTCGGGTTCCTCGACCCCGACGGGAAGTTGGTCAGCGAGGACGACCGCCAGGCGCGGCGTGGGATCATCCTGGGCAAGCAGGGTGTGGACGGCATGAGCAGCATCTCCGGCCAGCTCACCCCGGCCCTGCGCGCGCTGTTGGATCCGGTCTTCGCCGACCTGGCCCAGCCCGGCATGTGCAACCCCGACGACCCGCAGAGCCCACAGCGCGCCAAGGGAATCCACCCCGACACCCTCCACGCCGCCGCGCGCCGCGACACCCGTACCACCGCCCAGCGCCAGCATGACGCCCTCGTGGCGTTGCTGCGCCCGGAGATGGGTCCGGCCAACCTCGGCCAGCACCGTGGCCTGCCCGTGTCCACCATCATCACCATGTCCCTGGCCGAGGTCGAGGCCGCCGCCGGTGTCGCGACCACCGCCTCCGGCGGCACCGTCCCGATGGAAGAGGCCCTGCGGCTCGCGCAGCAGTCGCGCCCGTTCCTCACGATCTTCGACCACGCTGGCTGCCCACTGCATTTCGGTCACGCCAAGGCCCACCGTCTCGCCCACGCCGACCAGCGGCGCGCGTTGATCGCGGCCGAGCGGGGCTGCACCCGCCCGGGTTGCGATGCCCCCGCCACCCTGTGCGCGGTGCATCATGTGACCGAGTGGGCCAAGGGCGGGCCGACCGACATCGAAAACCTGACTTTGGCGTGCGATTCCTGCCACTCGTTGATCGGGGAAGGCCCCGACAAATGGAAGACGGTGGTCATGCCACCGGGTTCCGAGCATGCCGGGCGCATCGGCTGGATCGCACCCGCCTCGATCGACCCCTCCCAGACCCCGCAGGTGAACGACCGTCACCATGCCGGGGAGCTGAAGGCTGCCTCACTGACCGCGCCCCCGAAACGCCGCACGCGCCCGGCGGTCCGATGTGGGTTGCGTCCCTAATTCCCGTGGCAGCCCCACCCAATGGTGGGGCCCCGTGGGTTGCTTCCCTCCCCAATGCTCGTGCGTGGCTGGCGTGCGCAGAGCACGGGGAAGCGTGGTCGCCTCGCCTGCCCTACCGCACTGGGGCTGACGCCAGGTTGGGAGCCGTCACCCGCCGATCCCGGCCCACGGACTGCACGGATCACCTTCTCGAGACCAAGAACCTCGAGTGCTTTTCGTTCTTTTTCTTTTGTTCTTTTTTCTCTTCTTCCAGGCGTCTTTGTCTTTTGGTCTTTTGTTCTTTTTTTCTTTTGGCTCTTATCTTTTCAGTCCGTAGGCAACCGCCGCCGCCCAGTGACCGACCACACCCGGGCGATCCTCGCATCAACGGCCTCCAGCACATCAATCCCACTGCGCGCGGTGCCATCAGGCAGCCACATGTGCCAGACCAGCCCAACCCGACTGATACCGGACGCGGTGACCGAACCAGTGGTCGGCGCCCCCATCTCGAATCGCACATCGGGATACTCCGCGTGGAATTTCCGGAGGTAATCGGCGAACTGACCCGCGGTAGTCACGGCGTCTGCCGGATGGGCATTGGCTTCCGTTGCCTCGCCGAAGATCACGCGGAAGTCGTCGGCGATCAGTTCTTCGGCGATCTCGAAAGCGCCGTTCCACAACCGAGTCCAGGCGTCGGCGAGCTCGTCTGCGGTCGTGATGATGGTGGAATTCGTCATGGCAGTGAGCATTCAGGTCCGCTGCGACAACGGTATGTCCGTGATGGACGCCACATCCAGAAGGGTGCCGTCGCCTACAGGGATCAGGGAGAGGTCGACTTCGCGGGGCGGCGCGGGTTCGTCGGAGACGGTCGCCCGTCGGACCCGATCGAGGCGGAAACCTCGGACGCCGTTGCGAAGTCGGCACCAGGCGTAGAGGTACCAGGACTGCCCGGCCAGCAGGGCCAGCGGTTCGACAGTGCGCTCGGTTGGGGTGCCGTCGCGGTCGACGTAGTCGAGCTGGAGTACTCGGCGCTGTATCAGCGCTTGGAGGATCTGCGGTGGCGCGGCCGGGGCGGGGTTGGGAATCAACCGGATTCGATCGGAGAGTGCCGCTGTGGTGGCTCGGTCGTCCTCGGTGAGGACGGTGAGGACCTTGTGTACGGCGCTGCGGGCTACGTCGGCGAAGGGGCCGGTTGCCAACTGCGGCAACGCGACCAGCAATGCCGTCGCCTCCGCCGCGGTGAGGGTGATGGGCGCGAGGGTGCGGCCGCGTTCGATCGCGTATCCGCCGTGAGGGCCGGAGATGGCGCGGATCGGTACTCCCGCCTGCTGCAATGCGGCGATGTCTCGCACGATGGTCCGCGGCGTGACCTCCAGACGGGCGGCCAGTTGGCGGGCCGAGCGGGGCCGCGGGCTGTAGGCGCGTAGTTCCTCGGCAAGCGCATACAGCCGTTCGGTTTTCGTCACAGTGCCTATTGTTGCCGGGCGGCTCGGGTCCGGGTGTCACGTCTGGGAGATGGGCGGTGTCTTGGGGTATGCGAACGGATATGCAGACAGAACAAAACAAGGCCACCTTCAAGCTGCTCCACGACATGGCGAGCAGCGGTGATACCGAGAAGCTTGCGAAGACGATCCACGAGATCACCCGCGATGATGTGGTGCTCAACGTGCCATTTCCGGTCTCGGAGAAAGGTGCCGCCGGGCTGGTGCAGATCATGACGGCCTTCACCGCCGGCTATCCCGATATCCGGCTGGACGTCGTGGACATGATTGCCGAGGGCGACAAGGTCGCCCGGCGGACCGTGGTCAGCGGGACCAATACCGGGCCGTTCATGGGGCGGCCCGCCACCGGGAAGTCGGTGCGCTACAACGAGATCTTCATCATGCGGTTCGTGGAGGGGAAGATCGCGGAGGTGTGGGGCGTCGCCGATACGCTCACCCAGCTGATACAGCTGGGTGTCGTCGACCTGTAATCCTAGTCAGGACGGGAACTTCCAGGCTCCGATGGGGCTGTTCGAGTTCGAGCCGTCGGCCGGCATGCAGTAGATGGCTCGGCCGCTCGAGGACTGGGCCACCACATCCTTCTTGAGGTTGCAGGCCTGGCCCGGATCATGTTTGCCGCTGGTCACGGTGCCGGGGTTGAGCCATACGAAGCTCGGTGCCGTGGTGTCCGCCTGGCGGGTGCAAACCAGCTGGGTGCCGGATGCCGCGGTGGCGAAGGTGCCCGCTTCGTTGGCATTGCAGGGGGCTCCGGAGCTGGGCTTGGAATTCGGACGCCAGTGCGGGCTGGATTCTCCGGCCGTGTTGCAGGTCAGGATCATGCCGTTGGCGGCGACGGCGGTTTGGCCCGGTTGGTCGCAGCTGCCGGCATTCGTGGCGGTGACCGTTGTCGTCGTTGTCGTCGGGCTGGTGGTGGTCGTCGTTGTCGGAGCTTTGGAGGGGCTCGTCGTACCCGCATCGGGCGTGACGACCGCATAGGGCGTGGTGGTGGCGGCCGGGCTCGGGGGCGTGAGGACCACCCTCGGCGTCGACGCGCCGCCCGCACTGTTCGGAGCGGCGTTCCAGCCGCCGTGCCCGGAGAGCAGCAGCCCGCCGATGGCCAGCACGGCGACCACGATCGTCGCGCTCAGTCCGATGATGGCGTATTTGGTCGCCTGCGAACTCTTGCCGCCGCGCCTGCCGGGCCCCGACGGGTAGTCGTCGCCGACCGCTTCGAACACCTCGGTGGGCTGGTTCCATAGCTCATCGTTCGGTCGATAGCCCGGTGGTATCGAATTGCCGCTCATCCCAATAACTCTCGTTCGGTGGTCCCGCTGTGATCACCGGGCACACGGAGAATAAAACGGGATGCGGCGCGGCGGTAGCCGAAGTTTCAGCGGCGGATGTCGGAGAGGCGAACGGGCTTGCCCTGATGTCGGGAAAGCTCGCAGGCCTCGGCGATGTAGAAGGCCTCCAGGGCGTCGGCGGGCGGGCACGGGTTGGGCACCTTGCCGCTGATCACGCCCAGGAATGTGGCGAGTTCCTCGGTGTAGGCGTTGTGGAATCGGTCCATGAAGCCGGGGTAGGCGGGCAGGGCCGAGGGCGGGTAGCCGGGTTCCACGGAATGCAGGGGCGCGCGGTCGTCGAGGCCGACGATGGCATTGCCCGTCGAACCCAGGACCTCCAGGCGCACGTCGTAGCCCGCGCCGTTGTAGCGGGTCAGCGAGACCGTGGCCAGGCAGCCGTCATCCATACGGAGAATCACCGCGGCGGTGTCGACATCACCGGCGTCGGCGAAGAACTGCTCGCCGCGGTTCGCTCCGGTGGCGTAGACCTCGACCACCTCGCGACCGGTGACCCAGCGGATGATGTCGAAATCGTGGACGCCGCAATCGCGGAACAGGCCGCCCGAGCGCGGAATGTATTCGGCGGGCGGGGGCGCGGGGTCGAGGGTGGTCGCGCGCAGGGTGTGGATCCAGCCCAGGTCACCGGCGGCGATGGCGGCGCGTGCCGCCCGGTACCCGGCGTCGAAGCGCCGTTGGAAACCGATCTGCACCGGGACCTCGGAGCGTTCGACGTGCTCGACCACCCGCAGCGTGCCGAGAATGTCCGCGGCGATGGGCTTTTCGCAGAACACCGGGATGCCGCGGTCGACGGCGGCGGTGATGAGCGCCGGATGCGAATCGGTGGCGGTAGTGACGACCAGGCCGTCGAGCCCGGCGGCGAACAGCGCCTCGATATCGGTCGCGAAATCCACCTCCAGCTTGTCGGCGGTGGCGCGGGCGCGTTCGGTGTCGACATCGGTGACGATGACCGTGCCGACGCCCGGCAGGGATTTCAGGGTTTCGGCGTGGGAGGTGCCGATGCGGCCGGTCCCGGCGAGGCCCACAGTGATCGGGGCTGAGCCTATCGAGGACATCGTTCTTGCTCCTGTCAGTCGTGGGGTGCGGCGGTGGTGGAACGGACCACCAGCGACGGTTCCAGGCGCTTGCGCAGCGGTTCGGTGCGCTCCTCGCGCAGCCGCTCGTGCAGCGCCTGAACGGCCAACTGGCCGATGCGTTTCCGCGGTTGATCGATGGTGGTGAGGGCGACGTGCCGCAGCGCCGCCAGCGAGGTGTTGTCGTAGCCGACGACCGAGACGTCCTCGGGCACACGCAGACCCGCCTCTTCGAGCGCGGCCATCGCGCCCACGGCGTTGAAATCGTTGCCGCACACCAGTGCGGTGGGAAAGGTGGTGGGGGAGAAGATGTTCAGCAGTTTGCGGACCGCGGCCGCACCGGCCTCGTCGGTGTGCTCGCTGGCGATCACCATGGGCTCGAGGCCGTATCGGGTCATGGCCGCGGTGTAGCCCTTGCGCCGCGGCGGCGCTGCGAACGCCGCCCCGCCGTCGAGGTGCACGATGCGCCGATGGCCAAGGGCCACAAGATGATCCACCGCGAGCGCGGCGCCGAGCTCGCCGTCGTCGTTGACGGTGTCGACCGCCGGACTGGTCGAGGTGCGCGACACCAGCACGATCGGGCAGCGCGTCGCCGCATCGCGAATCGCGGAGGCGGGCAGCACCGGTGACAGCAGGATGATGCCGCCGGGCCGGAACGCCAGCAGGCTCTCCAGCGCCGTGCGCTCCCGGCTCGCGCTGCGCCGCCCGGTATTGAGGATGAGTTCGAGCCCGGCCTCCTGCGCCGCCTCGTCCATGCCCTCGATCACGTCGGCGAAGAACGGATTGCGCAGGTCCGAAACCATGACGCCGACAATGTTGGAGGTTCGGCTGGCCAGCGAGCGCGCCATGGCGTGCGGCTGGTAGCCGAGTTCGGCGGCGGCGGCCAGCACCGCGCGGCGGCGATGGTCGCTGACCTTCGGCGAATTGCGCATGACCAGTGAGACCAGCGCCCGGGAGACGCCCGCCCGGGCGGCGACGTCCTCCATGGTCGGTCGGGTCATGCTCGCCTCCGGGCTCGGTTCGGTGTGTGTCGCACGCTACAGCGTTGCTACGTGCGACGGCAATAGAGCGCTCTAATCGGATATTTGGGACGTCCTTGAGTGCCTTCATTTCCCCTGGAAGGCACTGTTTTCCGTGATGACACACCGCTTTTCGGCGCATGTCGGACTCTTGACACCGGAGTGAGCCAGGTTACATTGTTGGAGCGCTCCAACGTTGGAGTCCATACGACGGGTCTGGGAAGTGCCGATGACCGAATCGATCCATCCACTGCGTATCGCCGCCGCGCCGATCTCCTGGGGAGTCTGCGAAGTTCCGGGCTGGGGCCATGTCCTCGAACCGGCCGTGGTCCTCGACGAGATGGCGGGCCTCGGGCTCGCCGCCACCGAGTTCGGACCACCCGGGTACCTACCCGACGATCCGGTCGAGCTGTCGAAATGCTTGAGCACCTACGGGATTGCGCCCCTCGGCGGCTTCCTCGCCCTGGCGCTGCACAGTGAACCGCGCCGCGCCCTGGCCACCGCTCGCGAGACGGCCGCGCTGTTCGCCGCCGCCGGCGCCGAGATCCTGGTGCTCGCCGCCGCGACCGGACAGGACGGGTACGACACCCGCACCCCGCTCACCGATCACGAATGGCGGACCCTGATCGACACCGCCGCCTCGGTCGGCGATATCGCCGCCGAACACGGCCTGCGCATCGCCCTGCATCCGCATGTCGGCACCCATGTCGAGACGGCCGCCGAGGTGGAGCGCTTCCTCGCCGACTCCGATCTGGACCTGTGCCTGGACACCGGCCACCTGCTCATCGGCGGCACCGACCCGGTCGAGCTGGCCCGCCGCCACGGCGACCGCATCGGCCACATCCACCTCAAGGATGTCCGCGCCGCGCTGGCGGCCGAAGTGCGCGGCGGCGGTATCGAATACAGCGAGGCCGTGCGCCGCGGGCTCTATGTCCCGCTGGGTGCGGGCGACGTCGATATCGCCGCGCTGGTCCGCGAGGTGCACGCCGCCGGATATCGCGGCTGGTACGTGATCGAGCAGGACACCGCACTGCGACCCGGCGACTCCGCCGCGCGATCCACCGCGGATGCCCGAGAAAGTCTGCGACACCTGGCCGAGATCGCCGCCGGTCTCGCCTCGGCTCGGATTTAGTGGGGAGGTGAAGACGACGATGTCCGCGAATCCTCGCTCGCGCCGCCCGCGATGGCTGCGCTTGTTGCCCTGGCTCGCCACGGCGGCCGTGCTCGCCGCGTGCAGCGGTCCGGGCGCCGATGTCACCGGTCCCTCGCAGGCTCCGGCCGCGGTGGGCACCCTGAAATCGGTGGCCGTGGTGACCCACGGGTCGCCGGGTGACGCCTTCTGGAATGTGGTGAAGAACGGTGCGGAGGCCGCCGGGAAGGATCTCGGGGTCCGGGTCGAGTACAACTCCTCGGGCGATCCCACCCAGCAGGCCAAGCTCATCGACAATGCCGTGGCCCAGGGTGTCGACGGGCTGGTGGTGTCCATGGCCAATCCGGACGCGCTGAAGCCCTCGGTCGAAAAGGCCGTCGCCGCGGGCATTCCCGTGGTGACCATCAACTCCGGTGAGGCGGAGAGCGTGAAGTTCGGCGCCATCGGCCACGTCGGCCAGAGCGAGCGCCTGGCCGGTGAGGCCGCCGGTAAACGCCTCGCCGACGCCGGAAAACACAAGATGCTGTGCGTGATCCACGAGGCCGGGAATGTCGGTGCGAACGAGCGTTGCGCGGGTGCCACCCAAGGCTTCGGCACCGCGACCACGCTCCAGGTCGACATCAACAATCCGACCGATGTGCAGTCCCGCATCAAGGGCGCGCTGGAGGCCGATCGTTCCATCGACGCCGTGCTGACCCTGAATTCGCAGATCGCGGCCCGCGCGGTGGACGCGGTGAAGGAGTCCGCCTCGAAGGCCACCATCGCCACCTTCGACCTGAATTCCGATGTGGTGAGCGCGATCCGGGCCGGATCGCTGTTGTTCGCGGTGGATCAGCAGCAGTACGAGCAGGGCTATCTGCCGGTGGTCATGCTGCAGCTGTACAAGACGAACCTGAACACCGTGGGCGGCGGGCATCCGGTGCAGACCGGACCCGCATTCGTGGACAAATCCAATGTCGAGGCCATTGCCGCGCTCGTCGGCCAGGGCACACGGTGAGCGGGCCGGGAGTGAATGACATGACTGCTACGACAACGACAACCGACCCGGCTCCCGCCGCACCGCCGCCGGACCGGCTGGCCATTCTCAACCGCCTCGTCGCCCGCCCCGAGGTGGGCGCGCTACTCGGCGCGGTGGTGGTGTTCGTCTTCTTCAGCTTCGTCACCACCAAATTCCTGAAACCGCTGGGCATTTCGACCTGGCTGGACGACGCCTCGACGCTGGGCATCATGGCGGTGGCGGTGGCGCTGCTCATGATCGGCGGGGAGTTCGACCTGTCCACCGGTGTGATGACGGCGTCCACGGCGCTGATCACCGGTCTGCTCGCGGTGCACGCGGGCTGGAATGTGTGGTTCGGGCTGGCGGTTTCGCTGGTCTTCGCGCTCACGGTGGGCGCGCTCAACGGCTGGGTGGTGATGCGCACGGGCCTGCCGAGCTTCATCGTCACCCTCGGCACCTTCCTGGCGCTGCAGGGTCTGAATCTCGGTGTGACTCGCTGGGCGACCGGCACTGTGCAGGTCTCGGGCGTGCGCTCCGCCGACGGATATCAGTCCGCCGGTTGGGTTTTCGCCTCCACCACCAAGATCGGCGGCGCCACCATCCAGGCGTCGGTGGTCTGGTGGATCGTGGTGACCGCCGTCGCCGCGATCGTGCTGGTACGCACCCGGCTCGGCAACTGGATCTTCGCGGTCGGCGGCTCACTGCCCACCGCGCGGGCGGTGGGCGTGCCCGCCACCCGCACCAAGATCCTGCTGTTCATGACCACCGCCTTCGCGGGCTGGATCGTGGGCGCGTGCAATCTGCTGCGGTTCGCCAGCGTGCAGGCCAATCAGGGTGTGGGACTGGAATTCCAGTACATCATCGCCGCGGTCATCGGCGGCTGCCTGCTCACCGGCGGCTTCGGGTCGGTGGTCGGCGCGGCCATCGGAGCGCTCATCTTCGGCATGGCGCGGCAGGGCATCGTGCTGGCGGGCTGGAACAGCGACTGGTTCATGCTGTTCCTGGGCGTGCTGCTGTTCTCGGCCGTGCTGGTCAACAACGCATTCAAGAAGCGGGCGGAAAGGGTACGCCGATGAGTGAACAAGCCGGGGTGCCGTTGATCGAAACGATCGGCATCGGAAAGAGTTACGGCGGCGTGGTGGCGCTGCGGGACGTGTCGACGGTGGTCAACGCGGGCGAGGTCACCTGCGTGCTGGGCGACAACGGCGCGGGCAAGTCCACGCTGATCAAGATCCTGGCGGGCGTGCACCAGCACGACAGCGGCGAGCTGCGGATCGAGGGCGAATCCATGCGATTGTCTTCGCCCCGTGCGGTTTTGGATCTCGGCATCGCCACGGTGTATCAGGATCTGGCGGTCGTGCCGTTGATGAGCGTGTGGCGCAATTTCGTGCTCGGCTCCGAACCGGTCAAACGCTACGGCCCGCTCGAACTGCTGGACCGCAAGCAGGCACAGGAAATCGCCCGAAAAGGATTGGCGGACATGGGGATCGATATCCCCGACCTGGAACAGCCGGTAGGCACGCTCTCGGGCGGTCAGCGCCAATGCGTGGCCATCGCCCGCGCCGTGCACTACGGGGCCAAGGTCCTCATTCTCGATGAGCCGACCGCCGCCCTGGGCGTGAAGCAGGCCGGTGTGGTGCTGCGCTACGTCGTGCAGGCCCGCGATCGCGGCCTCGGCGTCGTGCTGATCACCCACAACCCGCATCACGCCTACCCGGTCGGCGACCGGTTCCTGCTGCTCAAGCGCGGCGCCATGCTCGGCAGCTACGAGAAGGACCAGATCGACCTCACCGAGTTGACCCGCCAGATGTCGGGCGGCGCGGAACTCGAGGCGCTGCAACATGAATTGGAGCGGGTGGAGTCGTGATGGGCCTGCGGGTGAGGGAGCTGGAGTCGTGACGGATGCTGTGACGGAGCTGGAGGTTTTGACGGTCGGCCGGGTCGGCGTCGACCTCTATCCCGAGCAGAGCGGTGTGTCGCTCGCCGAGGTGAAGTCGTTCGCGAAATTCCTGGGCGGGACGGCCACCAATGTGGCGGTGGCGGCGGCGCGGCTGGGTCGCCGCGCCGCGGTCCTCACCAAGGTGGGGCCGGACGGGTTCGGTGACTACGTGCGGGACGCGCTGGAGGGGTTCGGGGTTTCGTCGCGTTATGTGGGCACGGCCCCGAATCTGCAGACGCCCGTGGTGTTCTGCGAGCTCAAGCCGCCCGCCGATCCGCCGCTGGTGTTCTATCGCGCCCCCATCGCACCGGACCTCACGCTGACCGAGGACGAGATCCCCTGGGACGTCGTGGATTCCGTGCCCCTGCTCTGGGTGACCGGCACCGGCGTGAGCGCCGAGCCCGGCCGCACCACCCAGCGGGCGATCCTGGAACGCCGTGCCCGGCGCGGCCACACCGTGCTGGATCTGGACTACCGCCCCATGTTCTGGCCTGACGTGGACACCGCGCGCGCCGAGATCGGCTGGATGGTCGACCACGTGAATGTGGTGGTGGGCAACCGCACCGAGGTCCAGGTGGCGGTCGGCACCGCCGATCCCGACGAGGCCGCCGACCGCCTGCTGGCGCGCGGCGTCCGCCTCGCGGTGGTCAAGCGCGGCGCCGAGGGCGTGCTCATCGCCACCGAATCCGAGCGCTGGACCGTGCCGCCCTGCCCCGTGGAGGTGCTGTGCGGGCTCGGCGCGGGCGACGGCTTCGGCGGCGCGCTCATCCACGGCCTGCTGTCCGGCTGGGACCCGCACCGCATGGCCAGCTACGCCAATGCCGCCGGCGCGCTGGTGGCCTCCCGCCTGGCCTGCGCCGATGCCATGCCGACCGATGCCGAGATCGAGGAGATGCTGTGCACCTGACCGACGCGCGCTGGTACGACCTGCTACGCACCCGCGCCACGGACCCCGAGGCCGTGCAGCGGGCCTACGCCGACCGGCGGCGCCGGCCGAACCTGTTGTCCGACACCGGAACCCTGTTCCTGGTGGCCGCCGACCATCCGGCGCGCGGTGCCCTCGGGGTCGGCGCGGACCGCACAGCCATGGCCGACCGGCGCACGCTGCTCGAGCGGCTGCTCATCGCCCTGGCGGACCCGGCCGTCGACGGCGTGCTCGGCTCACCGGACATCGTCGAGGAGCTGCTGCTCCTGGATGCCGTCCACGACAAGATCGTCATCGGCTCCATGAACCGCGGCGGTCTGGCCGGAGCCGACTGGGAGATCGACGACCGATTCACGGGCTACGACGCCGAATCCATCGCCAAGTACCGCCTGGACGGCGGCAAAATGCTACTGCGCCTCGTGGATTCGGACCCCGGCACGATTCCGACCCTCGAAGCCTGCGCTCGCGCGGTCTCCGGCCTGGCCGAACACGGCCTCATGGCAATGGTCGAACCGCTGCCCTACGCCCGCGACGCGTCCGGCGCGCTGATCATGCACAAGGACTCCGCCTCGCTGCAACGCGCCATCACCGTCGCCTCGGGCCTGGGTGTCACCTCGGCCTACACCTGGCTGAAAATCCCAGCACCCGACGATGTTTCGGTACTCGATGCCACCACCCTGCCAGTCGTCGTCCTCGGTGGCGCCCCGTCCGGCGACCCGGAATCCGACCTGAAGTCCTGGGGCGCGGCCCTGCGCCACGACGTCGCCCGCGGCCTGGTCGTCGGCCGCAGCCTGCTCTACCCGCCCGACGGCGATGTCGCCGGGGCGGTGCGCGCGGCCGCGCAGGTATTGGAGGCGGCACGATGAGCGCCCCGCTGCCGCACGCGAGTCATCCGCGGTGTCTCGAGCGGTCGCCTGGTGAAAGCCACGGGCCCGCAACCAGTCCCGGTGTGCGGCCTCGTGGAATGGGCGGACGCCACGGCCTCGGGGGGTCGCGATGACGGGCCTGCATCGTCCGGCTGGGGCGCTTGCCGATTCGGTCGACCCTGTGCTGCTGACACCCGAGGACGCGGGCTGGTCGTTCACGGGCCTGCGGGTGCTGCGGTTGGCGGCGGGGGAGCGGCGGACCATCGGCACGGGGGAGTTCGAGGCTTTCGTCCTGCCGCTGGCCGGATCGTGCACGGTGCGGGTGGACGGGATGGTCTTCGAACTCGCGGGCCGGGACTCGGTTTTTACGCGAGTCACCGATTTCGCGTACGTGCCCAGGGACGCCGAGGTGGAGCTGTCCACTGCGGACGGCCTCGAGGTGGCGCTGCCGATGGCGCGCTGCGTGAACCGTCTGGAGGCGAAATACGGCCCGGCCGAGGACGTCCCGGTCGAGGTACGGGGCGCCGGACAGGCGACGCGGCAGGTCACCAACTTCGGAACCCCGGGCATTTGGGACCACGCCGACAAGCTCAATGCCTGTGAACTTATTACGCCGGGCGGGAATTGGTCCTCGTATCCGCCGCACAAGCACGACGAGGCGTCCGAGTGTGAGGTTGTCAACGAGGAGATCTACTACTTCCGCATTGCCGGGCGGGACGGAATCACGCCGGGCCGTGAGGGATTCGGCATGCACCGTACCTACACCGTCGACGGTTCGCTGGACGAGAACGTGGCGGTCCGGGACGGCGACGTGTTCCTCGTACCGCGCGGCTACCACGGCCCCTGCATCGCCGCGCCCGGCTATCCCATGTACTACCTGAACGTGCTGGCCGGTCCCGCGCCGGAGCGATCCATGGCTTTCTGCGACGACCCCGCCCACTCCTGGGTGCGGGAGGCGTGGACGCGGGAGCCGCTGGATCCGCGGTGCCCGGTCACTTCCCATGAAGGACGGCTCGTATGAAGTGCACGACCGCGCAAGCGCTGGTCGCCTGGTTGATCGCCCAGCGGTCGCAGACCCTCGACGGCCGCGAAGTGCCATTGTTCCCAGCGGTTTTCGGGATCTTCGGGCACGGCAACGTGCTCGGGCTGGGTACGGCGCTGGCCGAACGGCGCGAGGAGATCCCGGTGTGGCGCGGGCACACCGAGGAAGGGATGGCGCTCGCGGCGGTCGGGCTGGCCAAGGCCACTCAGCGGCGGCAGGTCGGAATCGCCACCTCCTCGATCGGGCCCGGCGCGCTGAACATGGTCACCGCCGCCGGTGTGGCGCACGCGAATCGGCTGCCGCTGCTCCTGCTGCCGGGGGACACCTTCGTCAGCCGCGCCCCGGACCCGGTGCTGCAACAGGTCGAGCACTTCGGCGATCCGACCATCACCGTCAACGACGCGTTCCGGCCGGTGAGCCGGTACTTCGACCGCATCACCCGCCCCGAGCAGCTCCTCGCGACCCTGCCGCAGGTGGCGCGCGTGCTGACCGATCCCGCCGACGCCGGTCCCGTGGTTCTCGCACTGCCCCAGGATGTTCAGGCCGAGGTCTACGACTTCCCGGACGCCCTCTTCGAACCCGTCGTGCACCATGTTCCGCGGCCGCGACCCGACCGGCGGTCGGTCGCCGAGGCCGCCCGGCTGCTCCGGCAGGCCCACCGCCCGCTGCTCGTCCTGGGTGGGGGAGTGCGCTACTCCGGCGCGGGCGAACGGGCCCTGGAATTCGCGCTGCGCCATGGCATCCCGGTCACCGAAACCACCGCCGGCCGCACCCTCGTCCCGCACGAGCATCCGCTGTACGCGGGCCCGCTCGGCGTCACCGGCGCGGCCTCGGCGAACACCCTCGCCGCCGAGGCCGATGTGGTACTCGCCGTCGGCACCCGGCTCCAGGACTTCACCACCGCGTCCTGGACAGTCTTCGCCCCGGAAGTCCGGTTGGTCCATATCAATACGGCCCGCTTCGATGCGGTCAAGCACGGCGCGTTCGCGGTGACCGGCGACGCCGACGCGACCCTGCACGACCTGGAACCCGAACTCCACGACTGGCTCACCGACCCCGAGTGGACGGCCCGCGCCGCCGCGGTCCGCGCCGACTGGGATGCCCACATCGACAAACTCCGCGCCCCCACGCCCGGTGAGCCCCGCTATGCGCAGATCGTCGGCGCGGTCAACGAGCTCAGTGGCTCCTCCGACTACGTCATGACCGCCTCCGGTGGACTCCCCGGCGAACTCGTGGGCGGCTGGCGCGCGGTCGGCGGCACACCCACCATGGATGTCGAATACGGCTTCTCCTGCATGGGATACGAACTCGCCGGCGCCTGGGGCGCGGCCATGGCGCACCCGCAGGGCCTGGTCACCACCCTGCTCGGCGACGGCTCCTACCTCATGCTCAACTCCGAGCTGTTCTCCGCCGCCTTCGCCGGGCATCCGCTGGTGGCCGTGGTGTGCGACAACGACGGGTACGCGGTGATCGCGCGCCTGCAAGAAGGCCAGGGCGCGCGGCCGTTCAACAACTTCTACGCCGACTGCCGCACCAACCACGCCGACCCGCCGCGCGTCGACTTCGCCGCCCACGCGCGCGCCCTGGGCTGCTCGGTGTTCACCGCGGGCGAACTCGGCGAGTTCCGCGACGCGTATGCCCGCGCCCGCACCGCCGCCACCGTGGAGCGGCGGCCCGCCGTCGTGGTGGTGCGCACCCGGCCGTCGACCTGGACCGAGGCCGGGGCGTGGTGGGAAGTCGGTGTGCCGCAACACCTCTCGGGACGCGCCGAATACGACCGGAGCAAATCCGGGCAACTGCGCTACACCCGGCGGAGTTGATCGCTCCACGGTTGCGCGGATGATCGTCAATCCGGGCAAACCGCCACTTGGGTGACCGGCGCAGCCGAAGTGTGGCAGACTCGGCGCAAACACAGAATGGCCTTGGTGATCAGCTGTGTTTTGTTTTGGAGACACAGCTACGGGAGTTTGAAGGTCGCAATGGATCTCAGCGCCATCGAGCGTCAGGTGGCCGCGGACCGCGGAACCGCGCGGGACCGGACACCCGAAGCCGAGCTGGCGCTGGCGACCTCGCTGTGCGAGCTGGCCCGCGCGCTCATGGCCACCAAAAACGACCCGGCGCAGCGCGATCGCTCACCCTCGGCACTGGAACCCGCGCAGGAGGCGGTGCTCATCCGGCTGCGCTGGCTCACCGCCGGACACGTCACCGCGCCCTTCGCCGCCGAGGTCACCGAGGCGCTGCGGCTGTTCGAGCAGGCCGCCCGCCTGATCGGGCACCGCGAGCTGGCCACCTCCACCATCCGCAACGCCTGCCAGGCGTACCGGCATGTGGCGCAGAACTATCCGCTGGCCGCGGGCGCGTCGGCGGACGCGCTGTCCAAGTGCAGCGTGTGGCTGTGCCGCCTGGATCCCAAGGCCGCCGTGGCCGCGGGCGAGGACGCCGTGCGCATCCGCGCCGGACTCTTCGCCGCCGATCCGGATCAGGCCAACCGCTACCTCGCCACCCTCAATACGCTGCTGCGCACCCTCATGGTGGGCCGCCAGCGCAAGCAGGCGCTGGCCATGTATCGCGAATGCTATGCGGCCGTCACCTCCCCGGCCATGACGCAGCGGTTGCGCGAAATCCGGGTCGAGGATATGGGTTTCACCAGCAAGACCGTCACCGCGCTACGCAAGCTGGAATGCGCGACCCTCGAGCGCGCCGGGTACCTGACCCAGCAGCAGATCCTCTACCAGACGGCCGGTGACCTGGCCACCATCGAGGAGATCAACTGGCAGCTGGCGCTGGTCGGCCTCAAGCCGATCGCGGCGGGCGCGCTGCCCGATCAGCCCTCCAAGCCGGTCGAGATCAGCATGTCCTTCGGCGCGCTGGCGGTCCGCTGCTCCTCGCGCAATGCCGTCACCCTGGTGCGCGCCGCCATCCTGGCCGCGTACACCGCCGACGACGCCCAGCCGGTCCCCAGCTCGGCGTACCTCGGCGTCGACGAAAAGCATTGGAGCACCCCCGAACCCGATCCGAACCCGACCGAACGCCTCGGCGAGGACGTCGTCCTCATCGAGAAGGTCTCCGAACACTGGGTCTCGGTGAAGAGCCTCAATTGGGAAGTGGCCCCTGTCGGCCGCCACCCCCTGGCACTGCGCCTATCCCAGGAATGGCCGGTGGTCAGCGTCACCACCACCGAGAACATGTCCTACGAACTCTGTTGGTACGAGGGCGGATCCGCGACCCAGTACGCTTCGCTGGGCCTTCCCGCGGCCCAGACGCCCCTCGAAAAGCCCCTGGCCCCCTTGAATTTCAAGGCCCTGTCCGACTACGGCGCCGACTACGCCTCCGAAACCCAGGTCCGCTCGGCCTTCGGCAACACCACCATGTTCACCAAACTGACCTGCCTCCCCGGCAGCGGCATCCGCCAAGCCGCCGAAGCCGGGCCGCTGGCCTCCCACGGCGCCAACATCCTCTACTTCCGCGGCAAGGAGCAGTAGCCGCCTCAGCGGGCCAAGGCCATCAGGTCCGCACGTGCCGGGCGGCCGGTGACCTGCCGCAGCAGCGGTGAATAGATCAGCGGCGTGGCGAGTTCCACCACGATCATGGCGACATAGAACCAATGCGGCCAGCCCACGTACGCCACGGTCAGCAAGCGCACCAGCCCGCCGACGAAGAACACCAGCATCAAGAGGTGGATCAGCCCCGCGTGCCGGTCCAGATCCCGTGCCGCCCAGACGCACAACGCGCCGTACACCCCGAACAGCACCATCGAGAACCGCAGATCGCCGTCGAGTGTGGCGTTCGGCGTGTTCGCTCCGATGATCGTGCCCGGCCCGACGAAGATGTGCGCCAGCGCGATCGCGACACAGGCGACGCCGAAAACAAGGAGAAACCAACGCAATACGTTACGCACGACAGCCCCTTCAACCCCGC
>NZ_BAAFGR010000102.1:0-29697 GCF_041154655.1 Nocardia sp. JMUB6875 | reverse complement strand
CCCGAAAACCCGGCCCCCGCAACACCACCGGGAACACCGCAACCCGGCGTCGACATCGTGACGCAACTACAAGAACTGGCGAAGATGCACGCCGCTGGCCTGCTCTCGGACCAGGAATTCGCTGCAGCCAAACAACGGCTACTACAGGGAAATCCCGTACAGGAGCCGGTAACTACTCAAGCACCCCAGCCAGAGTCGACGACTGCCCAACCCGAGGGCTCGGGCTCTGATCCACGTCTGCCACTGCTGATGATCGCGGGCTCGGCGGCCTTCCTCGCCGGCGCTTCATCGATAAGCAGGCCAAGCTCCCCACGGGACATCGTGAAGCCCCTGCTCCACGATGTGAAAGCCGTCCCATCAATAGCCGCCGTTGACGGTGGTGGAGGCGGAGCGCCAACAACGTCGCCTTCGGCACCGGCGACTTCGTCGCCCAAGACGCCACCATCTCCTTCTGCGCCCAAAACCCCACCGTCTACTTCATCGCCATCGGATCCGGACAAGGCACTGATCGGGACGATCCTCCACACCGGTCCCGAGGAGACATTGCTACCTCAGGGCACAACTACAGGCGGCGGATCGGATCCGGACCTCGCGCTGATGGGCAACATCCTCCAAAGCGATATCCAGAAAGAAACCACCACCAACGGCGACGTCACCACCAACAACTTCACCATCACCGGCCCCGACGGAACCGTCCGCCACCCCAGGAGTGTCGAGTACAAGGGACCCGACGGGCAAACCCAGCAATGGAACTACGACAGCAACGGCAACCCCACCTCCGTCACCATCACCGACCCCGACACCGACGAAACCCGCACTTTCAGCCCAGCCCGCAACCCTGACGGCAGCATCAAACCCGGAGTATTCAACTACACCGACTCCCACGGGCACCCACAAACACTCACCGTCACCTACGACGATCAGGGACGTCCGCAAACCGTCCACGAAGACTCAAGTCCTGATGATCCTTCGTCACGCGCGACAAGAGACTGGGTGTCGAAGCTCGGGAATGCCCTGAAATCCGGTGCTGAACTAGAGAATCGCTTGATGGGCCTTAATGGCTTGCAGGAAATGAAGGACAGTTGGTGGGAGGTCGGGCAAAAGACCGCTGACTTCGCTCAGAATCTGTCCGACTCCGACAAACGAGCTCAGACGCTCGTCGACACAGGCAACGACGCACTAAGACTGGATGACCTGAAAACCCAAGGCCCGCAATACTGGCAAACAGAAATAGGACTCGACGTCGGCGCCGCCGTCATCGGTGACGGAGTCCTCGGCACTGTCGACCGCGCGGGTATCGGATTGGCCGATCGCGCGGGGACTGGTCTCGCCGACGGCGCCACCAGCACTCCTCCCCGGGTACTCGAAGCGCCGAAGGGCGCGGGTGATCCGCCCTTCGCTAGACCAGAGGGTGTTCCCGACGGCTGGGTTCCCAGGACTGCCGACAATGGGAAGGGGGTGGTCTGGCAACGACCAGGTGCCCCGGGTGATGCAGACTCAGTACGGATCATGGACCCCACACCGCGGTACCCAGACGGGTATGTGCGGTTCTACAATTCGGAAGGCAACGGTCAGCCATTGGACTTGAATGGCAAGCCTGGACCAAAGCCGGATACGCATATTCCCCTGGACCCCGGCGGCAATTACCCGATACCGAAGGGTTGGAATCAATGAATCTCCCAGTTAACGGCCAGTTTGCGGTCTCGGAGCCTTCGGATTTCGCCCTATTAGTGAGCACCGACGGAGGATTCGAATTCAGGATCGAGGGTTCGATGCACGCCACTCTCGGTGGGGAGAGTTACGATCTCGACCCCGGTGCCGCACCCTGGGGTGGCGAACCAGCTCGGTCTATGAGGGGTCTGATTGAATCCGCCGAAGTCGATGACCAGGGAGCACTAAGGATCTTTTTCGGCTCCGGCGATATGCTCGCAGTACCGGCGGACAGCGATTACGAAGCTTGGAAGCTCGTAGGGCCAGGCGGCTACCGAGTGGTCTCGATGCCCGGAGGCGAGCTCGCCATCTGGTCCGCGCGATGACATCCTTCGCAAAGAAGCCCGAATACAGAGATGAAGCTGAATAACGACCTAGAACGCTTTTATCGTGACGTTCGCGGCTCTGCCTTCCAAACCTATACCAACCCATCCAAAGGGTTCCTCAAGGAATGAGCAACGAATCTGCAGGAAATATGGAGCTCTCGACCATCACCGATGATCAGGCAGCCTTACTGTCCGCCGTCCTGCGATATTGGGATAACGAATACTCCAGTCTCGGGCAGGACTTTCCATGGTTCGCGCCGATTCAAAGGCCAGACGGAACACTCATCTTCGGTATCTATAATCAAGTTGGGTACACCGTTCGAGCCCTCCCGGATGGGTACGAACTAATCGAATCGATTCCTCGCGAAGGCGATCAACCCTCGTTGTTCTACAGTCGATATGAAGACATCGCTAAGGCGGCGGCATTCATCGTCGGAAACATGTTTCGCAGGACGTCGGGACTCGCCCCTCTCGACAACTGGCGAGATAGTGTCGCAGACGGGGTGCAACGGACCCCTATCAACGGCGATTGGGACCGGTACGTCCTCGCCCGCGATCCGGGCGCATGCTATGTCGGCGGGCACGTCTCGGGAGTTCCTTTCAGTCGAGCCCTGACGATGACAATCGACGAGTTCAACGAAGCACTCCGCAGCGATCCCGGCCGCCGGACTCAGCGCTCTCCTCAAGGTGCAAACTGACCATGGTCATGTCCCTTCCCGAGCTGTGTTAGTCGTCTGCCGCAACGACCAGGGTGAGGATGCGGTTTTTGTGGTCGATTGAAACCAGTTCGTGAAAACCGTTGATGGCACCCACAACCCAGCCCCAATCGTGCTCGGCACCAGGACGAAGGTCGGGCAATCGATACAACACACCTAGCCCCAACCACGCGAACACCCGTTCGTCGAGCTCCCTCTGGACCTTCACGGGCACCGAACCACTAGCGGTGTTCGCCCAGTCCTGCAGGAGTGTCCTTGCGGCCTCTGCGGTGGTCGGGGTGAAAGTGTCCGCAGTGATGGCGTCGAGCCGGTACGGCCCGTGCAGGGCGTGGGTCCCTTGTTCGGCAAAATCTGTGGCGTAGTGATCGCGATACCGCGGGTGCGCAATCAGCGCGGAGAGCAGCTGCTCGTGGTTCGGTTGCGCGGACTCGAATCGGAAGACCTTTACGCTGATCCAGTGGTAGGTACCGGGATCGAGGTGGATGGTCAGCTCATGATCGAAGGTGAGAACACCATCCATACCCGCAGCTTGCCACAACACATGTACCGAACCGAGGAAGCTGGGATCGATGACTTCCGCTGTCGGCGCTATTCGAGCTGTTGTGCACGTTCGCGAAAGTCCGGCTGCGATGTCGTCACATTAGGGTCCGAACATGTAGAGACTGTCGGCTGCCTCGCGTAGCACCGCTGGGTCGTCGGGTCGTTGGAACACGGCTAGTTGGTAGGCCAGATTCCGTACCCACACATGTAGATTCCCGTCGACGACCTGTGGCGACAACTCGTGAAGCATGGACAGAATCGCGTCGAGGTCCGCGAAGGTCAGCTCGTTGAGGAAGGCCCGCTCGTTGTGTTCCTCGGCGCAGTCCGTAGCCGGGCGGTATTCATCGCCGTACAAGCGCCGAGCGTGTTCGGTCAGCGTGGTGTGCACGCAGCCGAGGCTACGGGCCAAACATAGGCTGGCTCCGCAGCGTCACTTACGGATCGGTGTGCTGTTCGTTCGACTCGTCCTCGGACAGTGGACCGGCGTCTGTGATCTCGGCCGTCCACCAGTCGGGCTTGTCGGCCGGTTCCCAGTGCACATGGAACTTCCGACCGTGCGCCAGCTCGACCCGCCGAAGCAACTCGGCCTGCGCTTCTTCCACCGCTGCGGTCACAGGGACGTCGCGCAAGTATCCGTCCATGATGCCGCTGGGATCGCGGGAGTAGATGGCATGCCGCCAGCACTCGGGAGTTCGGTAGAGCACGAACGAGATCGGTGTGCCCCAGCGCGATCGACCCGATGGTCGGTCATCGGTCATGTTCGCGACCATACCGTCGCACCGGGAGAACACCTGTTGTCGGCGCGTCTGCCGTGGTCAGTTGATCATTTTCGAGACCATAGGGGGCGTTATGAGCACCTATGGAATGGCGGCTGTCGCAGACACGGCGACCCGTGAGGAGGGTGATGCGATCCTGGCCGTCTTGCGGGGCTCACCGGGGTTCGTCGCTGATCGGTGTGTCGTGCATCCGCCTGTGGCGGTGGGGAATTGGTGGCGGACATCGTGGTGTACCGCACGGCTGATCTTCGCCGAGGTTGGTCCAGAGTTGTTCGACGGTGTGAGGGCGGGGCGGGTGGTGGTCGCCGACGATTGGGATGAGTTCGGGGCCGAATGGACCTGCTGGCAGATCGTCGACGGGATCTCGACGCCGGTGTACCGAAAGCACTTGCCCGCCCCCTCGGGCTCGCAGATCGACACGAAGCCCGACATCGCCGGGACGGTGGCCGCGACCGCGATGGCGAGGTTGTGGGACTGCGATCCTGCCCGTGCCGTGGCAGTGGAGAGCCGATTCGATGAGATGGCAGCGGGTTTGGGGTCTATCGGTACACCGTTCATGCCATGGTTCGACGCACTGAACCTGTCGTGGCCGGGCGGAACATCCGCCAAGCCTGCGGGCACCGACAGCCAATCCCCCGGCAGTACCACGCCCACGCCTGTCCTCTCCCGCGAAGAGTCGGCTCGGATCCGGGAATGGGCGCGCCAGAACGGTTTTCAGGTCTCGGCACGTGGACGGCTCACCGACGAGATCATCGAGGCATTCGGCAAACGCAGATAGCCGAGACCGAGCAGATCCGGTGCGACTCCGCGGTGGGCCGGTCATAGCACCAGTTGGATCATCCGGGCAGTGCTGAGAAAGCGAGCGGAGGGCACATCGTGATCGGAGATCAGCCGAGAGAAGCTGTCGTATTGGTTCATGGCGGTGCATTCCAGGTCTACGACAAGACCCTGGAAGACAGCATGTCTGGGCTGATCGCGAGCATCCTGGGGCGGCCGGGTGCGCACTGCTTCGCCGGTGACTGGCGGGGAGTGCAGTACCTCCTGCCGGACCGCGAATCCAGCGACCGCGCTGACGCTGTCGTCGAGATGTTCGATCCGTCGAGCATGCGGTGCGAATCCCTGACCGCATTCGGGAAGCTGATGGCCTCAGTATCTGGCGGACAGATAGTGAGGGCGGTCGGTGCTGCGGTATTCGACCAATGGCGTTCCGACCACGGTGTCGGAACACTCTCGCCAGGCACCTGCGTCCCGCCCAAGCGGTACGCGTTCCTCGGAGGAGATGGCCAGTTGAGCGACCGGGCCATCTCGATGCAAGTGCACGTGGGATTGGCAGCCAAGTTGAGGTGGAAGATGCAGCAGCTCGGACTGAGGCCAGGCGACCGGCTTCCCGACGACTTCTTTCACGTCTGAGCCCACATCGGGACCTTGATACGGTCAACCTTCGCAATGTGACCTGTGGTCGGCACCGTCCAGCTCGCCGAAGGCCCCGACGGCGAACAACTCGCACTATGCCGGGACCGGCAGCAGGTTGGAAGGCTCGCCTTCGATGGTTCGTTCCGGCAGTCACCGGGACATCAGTGTCAGAGCCCGCCGGGCATAGTCGACGACTCGATCCCAGCCTGGATCGGAGATCGCTGCCGCTGCGAGCTTTTCATCGGTGACGTGCGGACCGGAGGGCAGCGACCGATAGAGCGGCAGCAGCACCTGGGCCAGTTCCTTGATCGCGTGGGCCTCATCGTTGTCCATCAGGATGGCACCGACGAATCGATCGAGGCCGTCGTGATCGAGGAAGGTGTCGAACAGGTCCCCGATGGTTTGGTCGAGTGACTCGATGAGGTTCGGATCGCCTTTGCGTTCGACCCATACCCGTTGCTGGAACTCGCGATCGGCAAGGTCTCTCAGGCACTCGATGACGCCCTCTCGGGCATCGGGGAATTCGACCACCATGGCTCCTTCTCTTCTCAGTCGCGGAGCGGGTGTTGGATGTAGCCGGCCTGTGGGGCACCGAATTCGAGGCTGTTCTCGTCGAGCCCGTTGCTGATGGTCACCCGACTATCGGCGAACGCGAAGCTGACCGCCGTCATGCCTGCGGCGAAATCGGCTCGCTGGCTTGTCCTTTCGAGCAAGTCGACAGCGAGCAGCGGTTGGCCTTCGAGTGCGGTCAACGCCGCGATGGCGTCGGACCGCCAGGACAGGTGGAAGGCATGGATCTCGGGGTCGTCGTCCACGGGGTCCGACCAAGAGCGCTGACTATGGGGATCGATGCTGTTCCAGGTGATCGACAGCTCGTCGAACTTCTGGTGAGTGATCTCGACCCGTTCACCGTCGAAGTCCAGCACTACCGGGCAGTCGGCGAACCACTCATCGTCCGCTTGGTTCCAAACCAGCCAGGAATTGGACAGAGACCTACCAACGAGTCGGCTCAACCGTGGACCGTGAGCGGATTCGATGGCGGCGCGCCCCGTGAGCCAGCGTGGTTGGTATCCGTGGATGCCGTAGTAGGACACGGCACGATTATCGGCGGCGGCGATCTGCCTCCACGCAGGTGCATCGGCTACAGGGCGTGTCGTCGCATCGCACCGAACGCACTCAACTGCCGCGTGGCGCGGCGTCCGGCGAATTAGTTGAAGATCAACGGCCCCTCGGCATCTCGGGGCGGCCGAAAACGCGGATGTACACGGCCGGTGCCTCGCGCTGGGCGCAATCTACGTCGTTCTGACAGTAGCGACCGGCGCAGCCGCCGTGCGGGTCCTGCGAAGGATCCGGATACAACCCACCGCCCCCGCGCGGCGGCAATCGGCGAGCACGCTGACGCACCGCCACGGACAGATCATGAGGACGTGTGAATGCACCAGGTTGCCGTCTTCACATGAGACCAACCGCGGGGCCATAACAAGAACATGACCCGAGACGACCCACCCCAGCAGCCCCCACGCGGTGTTCGTGGCAAGCGGCGACACCCGCCACCCGAAGCGGTCTTCGAGATCGTGATCGCCGACGGACCCGAGGGCGAGATGCTCGCGCGACGGCAAGCCGAGGTGTTGTGGGAAATCACGAAATGGCAGGCATCGCGCCAGAAATAGCCCAACCGAACTCCGCAGAACGCCGGACATCGACTAGGAACTCGCGCCGACGACCTCCTAGCGCTTGCCGCTGCTCAGGGCGAAATCGGCTTCGATGACCAGTCGGCCAGCAAGAAGATGCCGGTCGGTACTGTTCCCATCTATATCGCGCCCCGCCGAGGGCGCTCCTCGGACCGCCGTTCGCCCAGGTCAGGCAGTGGTTCCTATTCGCGAGCCAATATACGCAGCCGAGAAACCCCCGGTCGCGTGTCGCAGGTTCGCATCCTGCGCGGGCTGCTGTCGGCTAACACCCCAGCTCAGAGCACTCTGTCGACATCGTCGGCCACGGCGTTGACGCACAGCTGAATCGGCAGTCGGACCGGGTGCGTCCGGACTCGGTGGGGCGGCGACCGTCGGGTGCGGCGGTGCCGCTATCGCGTCATGATGACACCGGCGGGCCGAGAGGCGTTGCCGGTGGTGATGGGTGGCAGGGCCAGTCGGAAGATCTTCTTCCACACCGATCCGATTTGCGCGCTCAGCGGACCGGTGTTGTACGGCAGGCCGTAGTTCTCGCACAGGTCACGCACCTCGGGGGCGATCTCCTGGTATCGGTTGGCCGGTAGATCGGGGAACAGGTGGTGCTCGATTTGATGCGAGAGGTTGCCCGACAGGATGTGGAACAGCTTGCTGCCGGTGATGTTCGAGGATCCGAGCATTTGCCGCACGTACCATTCGCCCGGGGTCTCGTCGGCGGTCTGCTCCTCGGTGAACGTCTGTACCCCGGCGGGGAAGTGGCCGCAGAAGATGATCGTGTAGGCCCAGATGTTGCGGACGATATTGGCGGTGGCATTGCCGGCCAGGGTGGGCACGAACAGCGGACCGGTCAGCAGCGGGAAGGTCACGTAGTCCTTGAGCACCTGCCGGCCGGCCTTGCGCCATTGGGCCGAGATCAGCCGCCGGAGGTCGGACCAGTTGCGCTTGCCCCGCACAATGTTCTCCACCTCGAGATCGTGCAGCATCACGCCCCACTCCACCAACAGCATCAGAGCGGCCGCGTACACCGGGTTGCCCAGGTAATAGGGATTCCACCGCTGGCTTTCGTCGATGCGCAGGAAGCCGTAGCCCAGGTCGCGGTCGCGCCCGCGGATATTGGTGTAGGTGTGATGGATGTAGTTGTGCGAGTGCTTCCACTGGCCGGCCGGGCAGACCAGATCCCATTCGAACACTTGCGAATTCAGGGTCGGCTCGTGCATCCAGTCCCACTGGCCGTGCATGACGTTGTGGCCGATCTCCATGTTGTCCAGAATCTTGGACAGGCTCAGGGCGGTCACCCCCGCCAGCCAGAACGGCGGCAGCAAGCCCAGATACATCAGGCCGCGGCCGGCCACCTCGAGACCGCGCTGCGCCTTGATGATCGAATAGATGTACTCGCGGTCGTGCCGGCCCAGATCGGCGGTGATCCGGGCGCGCAGTGCGTCGAGCCGGCGGCCGATCTCCTCGACCTCCTGCGGACTCAGTACCACCGGGCCTGATTCGGGTGCGGTGAGTGTGGACATGGCGGCTCCCCTGTGTCGGGTTTCGATGTCGATATCGCCGGCCGCGGCGTTGATGCACAGCTGAATCGGCAGATCGGATGCGTGTGGAACGCCTCGGCACGTGGGTGCCGGCGGACCCGAAGCGCTCAATCGGGAAGGGTGGGAAGACTCTATTATATTCCCGTATTCCCTTGGTGTTCAACCTGTTTCGTGACAAATCGTGACCGTGTGGGGGCGGGTCAGGATCGTCGTTCGAATCGGTCGCGCCAGCTCGGGTAGGTGCGGATATGCCTCGAGCCGCCGGCGTTCTCGTCGATGTCGCGGCTCATCGCGGTGTCTTCGGGTCGCCGGCCGCGCAGACCGGGCGGGAGGTGGGGTCCGCGGCGGTTGAGCGCCATCACGGCGATCGCGCCGACGACGATTCCCGCCGCGAAGGCGAGGAAAGTGATCATCGAGGCTCCTGGTTGGGATTCCCGGTCGGAGTTCCGGGGACCGTGGCATCGGTGGTGCCGGTGTGGGTGTAGCGGGTGGGTGTGTCCGGTGTCCCCGAGCCGGAGGCCGCGAGTTCCCGGCGCGACGCCACGAGCTCGGCCCGGGCGGCCGCACCCCGGCGGGCGGTGCGGCGAGCGCCGCCCAGCAGGATGGCCAGTCCGGCCAGCCCTGCGGCGCCGACGACGATGCCGTACAGGAACAGCAACCCGGTCGATCCGGTGACGTGATATCCGAAGACGGCGAAGTTGTCGGTCAGTGCGTGGGCGTTGCCGCCGTTGGCCAGGACGCCGGCCAGCCCGATGAGCACGGAGGCGACCAGGATGACGAGTCCGACGATGACGATCATGGCGATCCTCCAAGCCTTGCCTTGGACCGTTGCCTGTTCAGTACACGCCCAGCGAGGCGTCGGTGTCAACAATGTAGAGCTACAATGGAAGTCTACGGCTTGACCGGTGATATGCCGGTTGGGCGAGCGGCTTACGAGGGAGTATGAGAGTGACGATCACAACGCGATACGAGCGGCGCGTGGCCCGGGTCCGAGACGTCGTACGGGAGCATTCCGAGCTCGACGACGGCGCGGCGACCGAACTGGCGGTGCGGGTGCTACAGGCGCTCGACACGATTCCCGAGCAGATCCGCTGACTGGACGACCCGAGTGTGTCAACCACGTTATTCTACGATGTAGACACCAACGGCGGAAACGGCCTACGCTGGCGTGTGACTCTCACTTTCGTGAGGAGGAGTCATGAATGTAATCGGTGTCGCGATCGCCGTCGCGGTGGTGGCCGTGGTTCTGTTGGCGCTGTCGATTCGGGTGGTGACACAGTACGAGAGGGGTGTGCTGTTCCGACTCGGACGCGTGATCGCGGTCCGGGAGCCCGGGTTGAATTTCATCATCCCGGTCGTCGATCGCCTGCGGCGAGTGTCGATGCGCATCGTCACCATGCCGATCCAGTCGCAGGGCATCATCACCCGAGACAATGTCAGCGTAGACATCTCCGCCGTCGCCTACTTCCGGGTCGTCGATGCCGAGAAGTCGGTCGTCGCGATCGAGAACGTTTATGCGGCAATCGATCAGATCGCCCAGACCACCCTGCGCAAGGTGGTCGGGCAGCACACGCTCGATCAGGCGCTGGCCGATACCGACACCATCAACGTCGATATCCGCAAGATCCTCGACACCACCACCCTCGAGTGGGGAGTCGAGGTGACGCTGGTGGAACTCAAGGATATCCAGTTGCCCGACAGCATGAAACGCGCGATGGCCCGCCAAGCCGAGGCCGAGCGCGAGAAGCGCGCGAAAATCATTGCCGCCGAGGGTGAATCGCTGGCAGCCGCGGCGCTCGGCGCGGCCTCGGACGTCATGATGGCGCACCCGCTGGCACTGCAGCTGCGCAATCTGCAGACCCTGATCGAACTGGGCGTGGACAAGAACACCACTGTGGTCTTCCCGGCGCCGCTGATGAGTGCGATCGGCGAGATCAGCGCCTTCCTGGCTCGCGAAACCGCCGCCGCGGCACCGCACGCCGTCAACATGTCGAAAGCAGGCAGTCGCTCATGATCGTCTTCGAAGATGTCCTCCGCAAGTGGTGGCACGACCAATCCGTCGGACGCCTGGGTCCACCCGGCCTCGAGCCCCGCTTGCGGTTGGCGCCGCGGGGCGAGGACGTCGGCTATATCGACGGCGTCTGGTGGCCCCGATCCGGTGATCTCGCTGCGGAATTGCCGAATTTGCTGATGGTGCTGGCACGTCGGCTGGGACCGGCGCGACGAGTGGTCTACGACCGCACCAGCTGGTCACGGGCCCATGGTCGGCTGGTCCTCGGGGAGCGAACGATACAGCTCGACGCCTACCCGTTCGAACTGGGCAACACCCTCTACGTCTTCGGCCGGGGCGGCGGCATGATCGTCCTGCGCGTCATCGGCTCGACCACCGATCAGGACATCGCCCGCGCGATCCTGTCGGGCTCGGAGGCCTGAGGTGTTCGGCTTGCGCATAGGAATGCCCTACATGGGTCCGGCTTCCGATCGGACCCAGCCCTTCCCGGCGCCGACCCGCACGCCACGGCTGCTGCTGCGGGAACGCGGCGCCAGGGCCGGTGATGTCGACGGCGCGTGGTGGCCGCGGACCGCCAACCTCACCGCCGAAATGCATGATCTGATCACCGCCATCACGCCGCGCACCGGGCCGATAGCCCGCATCGGATTCGATTGGAATGCCAAGAGCCTGGCCCAACGCCGCATCGATCACGCCGACGGCGTCGAGTTGTTCGGCCCCGGCCTCGACCAGCCACCGGCCGTGATGCGGCTGATCGGAACCGATGGCGGACTGCTGGTCCTGCTCGTCGTCCCGTTCGACACCCCTCCCCCACTCGCCGATGACCAGATGCGGCGAGCGGCGCATCCCCGGAGATCGCCGCGCTGGTGAGCGCAATGCCGCCGACCTGGGCCGGAGCGCGCACCCGCGGCGAATAGCGCGAGTCGCGCCGCACTGTCAACGCCGTCTGTCTACGATCGAATTGATTCGGATGGTCCGAAGGGAAACGGAGGATCCTCCGCATGGTCGAACGTCGCACGGGTGGCAGGAACGCGCGATCCGCGAATCGGCGGGCCGATACCGGCAATGGCCCGGTTACCAGGGCGGTCGTGCTGACCGCAGCGCTCGAGCTGGTGGATCGCGAGGGCGTGGACGTGTTGTCGATGCGGCGACTGGCCGAGGCCGTCGGCCGCGATCCGATGGTGATTTACCGGCATGTGGCGAACAAGGCCGCGGTCCTCGACGGTATCGCCGAGATCGTGTTCGCGCAGCTGTCCGTGGATGCCACCGACAGCGATTGGGCCGGCCAGTTGCGGGCCGTCGCAAGGGATTTCCGCCGGTTGGCGCTGGCGCACCCGCGGGTGGTGCCGCTGCTGGTGACCCGCCCGCTGTCGACGCCCCTGGGCCTGCGCCCGCCGTCGGTGGTGCGGCCACTGGAGGGCATCCTCGAATTACTGACCCGCGCGGGGTTTTCCGGTGCGGACGCGTTGCACGTCTACCGCGCCCTGTTCGGATTCCTCTACGGGCATGTGCTCAACGAGTTGCAGGAGATCGTGGAGCGCCCCGAGGAGACCGACGAGGTGCTGCGCCTGGGGCTGTACCGGCTACCACTCGACGAGTTTCCGCTCGTGCGTGAGCTCGCGCCGGTGCTGGCCGCCTACGACGGTGCGGCCGAACTCGAACGCGGTCTCGATATCCTGCTGACCGGTCTCACCGCGACGCTGCCCGCTCCCGGGCATTGACCGCTCCGCCCTCGGAGTCCCAACGCTGTTGCGCGGCAACCATATCGGTATCGTCGATCGGAGTGATGAGGCGGAGGGTGAGCCGGGCGCCGACCTCGACGCCGTGGACCTCGAGGATGCGGGCGGGCATGTGCCGGTAGCCGTCGAGCCGCACCTGCCGTCCGCCGACATCGAGTTTCCTCGGTGCGGAGCTCCATTCGTCGAGGTGGTAGACCACCCGCTGGATCGAGCCCAGCGCCGGTACGAGCATCGCAAGCAATGGTGGAAGCTCCGCGGCCAGGTCACGGCCGTGCGGCCACCAGAATCCGTCGACGGGTCCGGTGCCGGCGGCGTTCAGCTCGAGTCGAAGCCGGTGTGGCGGGGACATCTGGTTCGCGGTGGTGCTGTGCCGTGGTGGTGTCATGATCGATGCTTCTTTCGGGGTTTTGTCGCGGTCGCGGGAATGGTGAGAGACAGGCCGCCGAGCAGAATGTCGAGGCCGCGCTCCAGTTCGATCGCGCCGTCGTAGGCGGCCAGGTCCGAGGCGAGGCCACGCAGCAGCGGGAACTCGCCGATCGGGAGACGGTACAAGCCCAGGCGCAGCACGTCGTCGGTCTCCTCGGGGCGTTCGACGAGTTCCTGGAGTTCGGTGAGGATGTGACCATGCAGGAAGCCGAACAGCGCGCGATAGATGTGCAACGCGTCGGGGCTGCTGAAATCCGCTCGGGTGAGCAGGTCGAGGATGTGTTCCAGTGGCCGCAGGGTCCCCAGGGGGCGCAGTGCCAGCGGGGTGGCCAGGGGCAGGGTGACCAGCAGCGGCACCGTGTTCGGGTGGGCGACGGCGAGATGGCGGTAATCGCGTGCGATGCTGCGTAATTGGTGGCGCCAGTCGGCGTCACCGGGGTCGACGGTCAGTTGCGCGAGCACGAGTTCGGCGACACCGTCGAGCAGCGCGGCCTTGTTGGCGGCGTGGCGGTAGAGGGTCATCGGGTCGCGACCGAGCGCCTGTCCGAGGCGGCGCATCGAGAGCTGGTCGACGCTGTCGTGGTCGATGATCTCGAGCGCGGCGGTCAGTATCGCGGCGCGGGTCAGGGGAGCGTTGCGCGTTCGATTCGCCGGGGGCTTCGGGGTATCAGCGGGTCCGGCTCGGATTCGGTTCATGGTGGTCGCCCCGCTCTCGATGGAGAATATTCATCTACGACGTAATTCTACGCCGTAGACATGAACTGTAGCGAGGCCTAAGCTGGGAGAATGGCGATTACGCAGGTCGCGGTCTACGCGCATTTGAGTCCGGAGGACGTCGAGGCGCTCGGGCATGAGCTCGACGCGATTCGCGGTGACATCGAGCAACGGCTCGGCACCCGGGACGCGGCCTACATCCGCCGGACGATCGCCTTCCAGCGCATCCTCGACCTGACCTCACGCCTCGTCATCGCCTGCAGCAGAACGAAACCCGGTGTCGCACTCGGCACGGTGGCGCTGGCAAGCGCGAAGAGCATCGAGAACATGGAGATCGGCCACAATGTCTGCCACGGCCAATGGGACTGGATGAACGATCCGGAAATCCATTCCAGCACTTGGGAATGGGATATGGCCGGGGTGTCGTCGCAGTGGCGCTATTCGCACAACTACCGCCATCACGTGTTCACCAACGTGCTCGGCATCGACGACGACATCGGCTTCGGCGTCATGCGGGTGACACGCGATCAGCCGTGGCGGCCGCGACTGCTGCTCCAACCACTGCAAAACCTGTTCCTGGCAGTGACTTTCGAGTGGGGCATCGCGCTGCACGGCCTGTACTCCGAACAGGATCGCGCCGCGACCGCCGCCGAGAAGTCCACGCACACCAGGGCATTGCTGCGCAAGATCGCCCGCCAGACCGGCAAGGACTATCTACTCCTCCCGGCCCTGAGCGGCCGCCGCTGGCGCCGCACCCTCGCCGCGAACGCGGCCGCCAACGCGCTGCGCAACCTGTGGGCGTACGTGGTGATCTTCTGCGGCCATTTCCCCGACGGCGCGGAGAAATTCACGCCCGCTGCGATCGAGCACGAGTCCAAACCGGAATGGTATCTGCGGCAGATGCTCGGCACCGCGAACTTCGACGCCGGCCCGGTGCTGGCCTTCCTCAGCGGCCACCTGTCCCACCAGATCGAACACCACCTGTTCCCCGATCTGCCCAGCAACCGCTACCCGGAGATAGCCGAGCGCGTCCGCGCCCTCTGCGACAAATACGATCTGCCCTACAACACCGGCCGGCTGCCCCGGCAATACCTGCTCACCCTGCGCACGATCGGCAAACTCGCGCTCCCCGACGATTTGCTGATCGCGACCTCCGACGATGCCCCCGAGACATCGTCGGAAGACAAGTTCGGCCCGCACCCGCGGACCGCGGTCGATTCGCCGTCGGGCCGTCACGGTCTGCGCACCGCGCTCGCGGAACGGGCTCGCCGACATTCGGGCCGTTGACGTGACCGCCGGGGCGGCCGCCACCGGCGGTGCAGCTCCGCGGTGCGGGCGGTCAGGATCGGGCACCGCGGTTCGTCCGAGCGCGACAACAGGTCCCGGCACAATTCGATGCCGTTGCCGTCGGGCAGAATCACATCCACCACGGCCACATCGGGCCGCAGCACCGGGATTCGAGCCAGCTCGTGCGAGACGGTGCGGGCCTCGCCCGACCACCGTCGATTCGGGATCGGCGGCGAGCAGGCCGAACAGCCCGCGGCGTACCAGCTCGTGGTCATCGGCCGGGAAGACCTTGATCATGCGCCGATCCCCGGTACCCGAGGACGGGATTTCGTCACTTCACGGTGTTTCTCCGGCGCCCGCGGCCGGGCTGTCGGACTGGGCTGCGGTTTGCCGGAGGCCCAGCGCATTTGGGCGGCGGCCGCGTCCGGGCGGGTGTCCGCGGGGATGACCAGCACGTCGAGGCGTGCGCCGTTGCTTCCGAACAGGTACATGATGGCGGCCCTGCTCGTCGTGGCGACGGCTGCGGTGCCACGGCGCGTGAAACTATCGGGATCATTTGTCCGCCAATCGAATCCAACGCGAACCATGGAACCGAGCCGGGTGGCGACGGCCGCGATCAACTCGTGCAGTTCGGCGGCGGGCTGCTTGGACCTCGGCCACCAGGCACCATCGACGGGCCCCTTAGGGGCGGCCGGGTCCCGCAGGGAGAGGCGGAGCGGGTGTGGGCCGGTGTGCCGCGGTCCGTACACGGTCGTCCAGGGAAGTGTCATGAACTGGCTCTCCTGTGCCTGATACGGCAGGCCTCGGCGTGGACGGACGGCTCTCGGTGATTCGATCGGCCGCCGTCGCGGTGGCGCGACAACATGGCCCGGTCGAACGGGCGGATCGTGCATTACCTTGCACCGTGTGCCATTGATGCGCCGGTCAAGGGATGGGCGTGGAGCGGATGACCAGCGCGCCGGAGCGTCCCGCCGCCGACATCGGCCACTCGCCGGTGATCGAGACCATGGCGTTCTTGGCGGATCTGACGTCGAGTTCGACGGCCGCGAACAGCTCGCGAACCTTTTCTCTGGCCGAATATTGTTGCGGCAGTGTCGATTCGGTGTCATCGAGGATGCCACGAAGCAGGTCCAGCCGCTGCAGCGCGTCGGTCAGGGTGCGCACCAGATCGTCGCCGAGTACCAGGAAAGCGCTCACGCCGTCGTCGTCATCGGTCACACCAGCGGGCGACGAGGTAAAGCGCCCGGAGTGGATGGTCACGGCGCTCAACCCTGGCGCGGGCCGGGGTGATCAGGTGAACCGCGATGGAGCAGCGTCATGGTGGGCGCTCCCGTCTGACCGTGTGCGGTCTGATTCTCGGCGATGGCGCTGCCGGGTCGGCGGCGCGTGAGCAATCACCGTGCCAATGACACTACACCCCCGGCGAATACGGGGCTCGCGCTCAGCGGATCGCGATGGGTCGACCGATGTCGCCCATGGGCAGCGGGCCGTCGATGGTGGCGTGCACGGACAGGCCGCTCATGCTGATGTCGCCGCCGTGGTTGGCGAGGAAGGCGATATCGGAGGCGTGCGGCCGGTGGCGATCCGCAAGAGGGCGGCCCGCGGGGCGAGGCAGGCCGGGTCGAATGCTCGCCACGCGCCGTCCACGTAAGCCTCGGCGACGGAAGGGAAATCCATCGGCCTGCAGCCCGGGGCGTGGACGGCCGCGACCCGCGCGGGCACTCCGACGGCCCGCGACAGCGCGACGACGAGGTGGGTGAAGTCGCGGCACACCCCCGCGCCGGACAGCAGTGTCTTCATGGCCCCGTCGATGGGGTCGCTGCTGCCCGCGAGGTAGCAGATCCTGCTGCCGACCCACGCGGATATCCACGCGGACATACCGAGATTCGTGCGACCGGATTCGAAAGGCCACCGATAGTGCAACGATACGCCTGATCGAATCGGCGGCGCACCCGCTCGAGCGGTGCGGGTCGCGTGCGCGGGCCGGTGGTTCGTGGTGAACTGAAAGTGTCTGCCGCACAACAACTCGACTGATTCGGAGAGATCCGATGCGCGAAGGTTTTCTCCTTTCCGGCATCGTCGTCGTGCGCCCGGCGCGAGTCCGTGTCGACTCGCGGGCGAGCCTGATCACCCCGTATCTGATGCGCTTGACGGGTACGTATCGTTGCCCGCCGGGCCTGCCCGCACGTCTGTTCGTCGCAGGTATGCCGTTGTCCGCCCACGGAATACACGATGACCCGTCCGCGATTCGCGAGGGGGTAGCGGGCGGCGAGGTCCAGCAGATCGATTCCGACGGGCGTGCACACTCGTTCACCATCGATCTGGGGTGTGCGGCCGCTGCCGAGACGGGTGAGCCGACGAACTACTGCCCGGGCGCGCCGGTGTTGGTGGCGGCCAAACTCTACTTCGACGAACTCGCCGATCGTCTGGACTGGTGGCGCTTGCTCGCGGAACATCCGCTCACCCCCCGATCCACCCGTCGACGACTCTGCCCCGACACGGTGCTCGCATCCGCGGTCGAGTTCGTCTTCCTCGGCTGAATCCGGTTGCCGTGACGAGTAATCCGCCACGAAGGCAGCTGCCGATCGGCGTGGCGCATTCCGATCGCGCGCCGGAGGTCTACCGGTAGCGCTTCGGGTCGGTGAGCAGGGTATCGAGGGCGATGGTGCGGTCGACGACGGCGCGGGCGAGGTCGGACAGGTGGCGGTTGCGGTTGCGGGCGTGGCGACGCAGGATCTGGAACGCGGTGTCCATGTCGAGGTCGGCGCGTTCGGCGAGCATGCCTTTGGCTTGTTCGATGATGACGCGGCTGTTGAGGGCGGTATTGAGCTGTTCGTTGACGGTCAGCGTGTCGGCGAGGATGCGGGCGTGCAGGATGCCGACGGTGGCGAAGTCGGCCAGTGCCTGCCCGACACGCAGGTCTTCGGCGCGGAGGACGTTGGTGGAGCGGGTGAAGAGATTGAGTGCTCCGATGCGTTCGTCGCGCAGTCGCAGCGGTAGCGCGCAGACCCCGTGGAAGCCGTTGGCCACGGCGCTTTCGGAGAACAACGGCCAGTCGGCGGCGACTGCGGCCAGGTCGCCGATCAGAACCTGCTCGCCGGTGCGATAGGCCTGTAGGCAGGGTCCGGCCTCGGATTGGATCTGCAGCAACTCCAACAGCCGGAGTTGCTCGGAGGTGGAGGCGAGCACCTGCAGGGTCCCGTCGGTGTCGGCCAGCAGCAGTCCGGCGGCGTCGGCGGGAAGTAGATCGACACACGTGTCCACGAGCTCTTGTGTCAGCTCGACCGGGTCGTAGTCGACGACCAAGGTGTCCACCAATCGCATGAGCGCCGTTGTCAGTGCACCATCGTTCTGCGCCATCCTCGGACCGCCTTTTCTGTAGGTAATTCTATGGAGTCGCACTGGCCGCCTCAACGTTCCGGCGTCGGCCGCGGTGTCGGTCCGGGTTCCGGGTCGCGATCTTGTCCGTCGGGTTCGGGCCAGAACCGCAGGCGCCGGGCCACCACCTCGCCCGCGATCTCGTCGAGTCGACGGCCGGTGGTGAAGGCGTGTCCGATCAACCGCGCGTAGGCGACCGCCGCGCTCGCGTCCAGCTGCACCGCGACCATGCCGGTGGCCTGGTGGATCTCGCGGGTCGAAACCGTCAGCTCCCACCAGGGTCCCACCGCCGCGTCGTCGACGTGTGGGGCGGGCGGAGCGAGCGTCGAGAGCAGCGCGGTGGTGATGACGTCGGCGATCTTCAGCGCGTCGGCGAATGTGGCGGGGTCGCTCAGGACCTGCCCGGCATCGAGCAGGTCCAGGAAGCCGACGCGAATCGCGCCCAGCCGCAACGGGATCGAGCACACGGCGCCGAGGGTGGGCACCCGGTCCCATTGGGCGAGCAGAGGCCAGCGGCCCTGCGCGAGCGCGGCCGCCGGATTCGTGACGCGCACCGGCGCGCCGGCGCGGTGGCAGTCGGGTCCCGGGCCCTCGCCGGTGGCGATTTCGGCGTCGGCGAGCCATCCGGCGGCGGGGCCGACCGAGCCGAGGACATCCCATCCACCGTCGGGCATCGCCGCGGCGATAGTAGCCCCGGAGATCGGGAGCACCTGCACGCAGATCTCGCACAACCGGCCGCCTCGCAGCGGCATGTCGTGGCCGTTGCCGGTCAGATCGTGCAGAGCGGACAGGAAGCGCGCCGACGCCGAGCGTGCGGCGTTCACGACATCCCGCCGGGGTCGTGCCCTGGCTCGGTGGTCATCGCTCGCTCCCGTCCGGCGTGGTCGGCTGTCGCCACGGCCTGACCGCGAGATGTCGGTAAAGCGGTCCGACCCATCAGACTAGTCCCCTGGCCGACCGAGCGGGGGCACGCGGCCTGCCCGGGCGTCGTCACCGCGGAGGGGCCCTGATCGGGAAGCGATGGCGGCGAACACGATCGCCGCCATGTATCCGGCAGCCATTGGCTCATGACCCATCCGTCTGCGCACCATGTCAGCAGATTCGACCACTCCAGGCGGTCCCGGGTGGCGGCAGCGTCGAACTCGGGGGTGACCGCGGCGATCAGATAGCGGCGTTCGGCCGGGGACTCGGGTGCGGCGAGCCGGTCGCACAGGGCCTCCGCGGCCAGGTTCACGTCGGCCGCGATGACGACGTCCGGCAATCTGCGCTCGAAGTGTTCCGGGCCTCGCGTGACCGCCTTGACAGACCATTGCTGAACGCCGGCAGGAGGTGGGGTTCGCGGCTGCGGACCGTGGTCAGGGCCGATGTTGTGATTATTGAAATTCATGCTGCCCCTGTCCGGATCGCTGGTCGATCCGCCGGGGTCTGGAGCGGCACTCGAACGATGGTCGTGCGCTTCGATATCGAATGACACGCGATCGTCCGCCGTCGCGCCAAGTGTACTCGCATGGTTATGCCGTGATCCGAAAAACATTGAGGCAAGCGAATTTCCGACCGGTCTGGCTAGTATCGAGCCGGATCGGGCGGGCAACTTCGGAGGTTTGCGCCAACTGTGGCGTCGGAGCGTTCTACCAATGGCAGGCGTCACGGCAGCAACAGCACGTCCGAACTGGTCGGACCAACCGTCGTCACCGGCTGGTCTCAGCCCCGCTGGCCTCCTGGTGCTTTGAGGGTGCTCAGGTCGAAATCGGCCTCGATGACCAGTCGACCAGTAAGAAGATGCTGGTCGGTCCTGTTCCCATCCATATAGTGCCCCGCCGGGGGCACATCTAGGACCGTCATTCACCCAGGTCAGGCGTGCCCCAGCGCGATCGACCGGATGGTCGGTCATCGATCATGTTCGCGACCCTACCGTCCGACCGGGAAAACCCGCGAAAAGCCCAGCAGCTCAGCCAGACCCAGATCGAACACCTGCGAACCGGGAACAAGCCCGGCGCCGGGCACTGAACCCGCTGCCCCTTCACCCTCGAATCCACCGAACTCATCGACCTGCGCGGCAACGGCAAGCTCGATATCGTCACCGCATCGATGGTCGGCCCGTATATCGCGGTGTACCTGCGCAACCGACCACGTCTTGCGTCTCCACCAGGAGGAGAGATCAAGCTGGGGACATGGACGACGAGACGCTCTTCACGATCGGGGCCCTGGCCGAACGAACCGGTTTGACGGTCAAGACGATCCGGTTCTACGCCGATCGCGGAATCGTTCCGCCGACCTGTCACAGTCCGGTCGGCTACCGCCTCTATGACATCGACGCCCTCGCACGCCTGGAGCTCGTCCGCACGCTGCGTGAACTGGATATCGATCTGGCCACCGTGCGGCGGATCCTGGCGCGCGAGACGTCACTGACCGAAGTAGCCGCGGCCCACGCGGCAGCACTCGAGGTGCAGATTCGAGTGCTGCGGTTGCGGCGCGCGGTCCTGCAGGCGGTGGCGAACCGAGAATCGAGCCCCCAGGAGATGGATCTGATGCACACACTGGCGAACCTGACACAGACCGAACGGCACCGCTACATCCACGATTTCATCGACGACACCTTCGGCGGCGTGAACGGCAACCCGGCGATGCTGGAGTTGCTGCGCTCGAGCATGCCCGATCTTCCCGAGGACCCCACCCCCGAGCAGGTCGAGGCGTGGATGGAGCTCGTGCAGCTGGTGCAGGACAACGATTTCCGGTCGGCGGTGCGGCGGATGGCCGCATATCAGGAGAAACAGCGCGCCGAGGGCGACGACACCGGGCTGCACCACGAGCTCACCGAGACCGTCCGCGAGCAGGTGGGCCGGGCGCTCACGACGGGCATCGCGCCGGATTCGGCGGCAGCCGAAGTCATCGTCTCGACGTTGATGGCCCGCTACGCCGAAACCTTCACCCGAGCCGATGACGCCGACCTGCGCCGCTGGGTACTCGAGCGACTGGAGGTCGCCAATGACACCCGCGTGACCCGCTATTGGCAGTTGGTGGCGACCGTCAACGGCTGGGCGCCGATCGGGGATCTCGAGCCGGTGTTCACCTGGTTCGGCCAGGCGCTACATGCTCACCTCGCCGGATGAGCACACGAGGCCGAGTCAGATTCCGCGGTCGATCATGTCGAGCAGTTTCGTGGTGAGTTGATCGAGTTGGTCGAGTTCGAGGAAGCGCAGCGGTCCGTCGACGGCCAGGTAGGCCAGTCCGTGCACGGTCGGCCAAGCGAGAAACTCTGCGCCGGGCCGCCTTTCGGGGTCGAGGAGACCGGCTTCGACCAATCCGTCGAGCGCTTCGGCGAGGAGGTCGATCGCCGAGCGTCCGGTGGGGCCGGCGGACGCGGGTTCGGAGACCACGGACACGTCGGTCTGGGTTGCGAAGGCGGTGCGGAACAGACCCGGTTCCGCGCGGGCGAATCGCAGGTATCCCGCGCCGACGGCACGGAAGCGCGCCCGCGCGCGGGAGGCGGGATCGCTGGACTCGGGCACCGCGTCCTGCTCGGCGGTCATGGCCGTGGCCAGCCCTGCCAGCGCGACGCGTGCGACGGCCTGCACCAGGGCTTCCCGGTCCTTGAAGTGCGTGTAGGCCGCGTTGGGTGCGACGCCCGCGCGACGGGCCGCCTCACGCAGCACGATCGCCTGAGGTCCGCCGCCCTCGCGCGCCATCGCCACGCCCGCGTCGACCAGCGCTTCCCGTAATGCGCCGTGCCGGTAGGTGTTTCGTTTCGCCGAGCTGTCGCTCATGCCGCTCCCGACTCTGCTGCTCGAATGTTTCTGGACGTCGTTCAGATTGTATCTGGACAACGTCCAGAAGTCGTGTATCTTCATTTCTGGACAGCGTCCAGATATGAGAACGACCCACCTACACAAGGAGATTCCCCATGCGCACCCTGATCAGCTCCGCCTTCATCTCCCTCGACGGCGTCGTGGAGGCCCCGGGCGGCGAACCCGGCTACCGCAACACCGGATGGACGTTCAAGCACCTCGATTTCCTGCCCGAGGCCTTCGAGATCAAGGAGCGCGAGCAGCAGGAGTCCACCGCGATCCTGCTGGGCCGCAACAGCTATGCCGCCTTCAGCCCGGTGTGGCCGGACATGGCCGAGTTCGCCGGCTACAAGGCGATGCCGAAATACGTCGTCTCCACCACGCTCACCGACGATGACCTGGTCTCCAACTGGGGCGAAACCACGATCCTTCGCTCAATCGACGAAGTCGCCGCCCTGAAGGAGACCGAGGGCGGCCCGATCATCGTGCACGGCAGCGCCGCCCTTAACCACAGCCTGTCGGACGCGGGCCTGATCGACCGCTACCACCTGCTCGTCTTCCCGCTGCTGCTCGGCGCGGGCAAGCGCCTGTTCTCCAGCACCGACAAGGACACCCAGAAGCTGCAGCTGATGGAATCCCAGTCCTACGCCAATGGCTTGCAGCTCAACATCTTCGACGTCGCCCGCTGACGCGCCCGCCCCTTCCGAAGGAACGATCACGGTGAAGATCACCGCACTGCTCACCTCCGCGACCGCTCTGGCCGCGGCGGTGCTGCTCGCCGCATGCGCCGCAGGCACCGGCGAGCCCTCCGCACCGGCGCCCGGCGCGTATGCCGACGTCAACGGCCTGCACATGTACTACGAGATCCACGGAACATCCTCCGGCACACCGCCTTTGGTGCTGTTGCACGGTGCGCTGTCCGGAATCGGCACCGACTTCGGCCAGCTCATCCCCGAACTGGCCAAGACCCGCCAGGTCATCGCCATCGAACAGCAGGCGCACGGGCACACCGCCGATATCGACCGTCCGCTGCGCGACGAGCAGATGGCCGAGGACACCGTCGCGCTGCTGCATTCGATCGGTGTTCAACGCGCCGACCTGCTGGGTTACAGCATGGGCGCGGGCGTCGCCCTGCAGATCACTCTCACCCACCCCGACCTGGTCCGCAAACAGATCATCGCCGCCGGCAGCCTCGACGAGAACGGGCTACGCCCGGGACTGCTCGACGGTATCGCCGGACTGCGACCGGACATGCTCTACGGCACCACTTTCCATACCGACTACTTGAAGAACGCGCCACGTCCTCAGGACTTCGGACAACTGGTGGCCCGCATCCGCGAGCACGACACCACCGCGATGATCCGATTCCCGCTCGCCGCCGTACGCGCGGTCACCGCACCCACCCTGACAGTCATCGGCGACTCCGACGCCGTTCGCCTCGAGCACGCGGTCGAGATGTTCCGGGTGTTCGGCGGCGACATCCTGGGCGACACTCCCGCCGGACTTCCGAACGCGCAATTGGCGATCCTGCCCGGCACTTCCCATGTCAGCCTCGTCCACCGCCCCGAGCTGCTCCTGCCGATCATCGCGGCCTTCCTCGACCGCACCACCCACCAGCCAACATCCTGAAACATCCACGCCAGAAGCAGGTCCCGGACCCGACGGCCAAAGCAACCCGACCCGGTCAACTGCCCTGTAACCGACGCACATCGGCGGATGTGTGCGTCCGTCGGCGATGCCGCGTCCGGTAGAGCCAGGATGGGACCATCGAGCAGTCATCCTCCGGACCGGCCGACCAGCGAGAATAGGATGCCTGCAACCAGCGGCCTGTGGGCATACCTACCGTATGGCCGACAACGATGTACCCCAGGATCCTCCGCCCCGGGCTCGCGGCAGCCGCCGACGTGAGCCGCTGGACGCGGAGTTCGAGATTGTGATCGCCGACGGGCCCGAAGGTGAGATGCTCGCACGACGCCAAGCCGAGGTGTTGTGGGAAATCACCCGAACTCCGCAGAACACCGGAAACCGACTAGGAAGTCCCGCCACCGATGACCTCCTAGCATTTGCCACTGCTCAGGGTGAAAAGCGGCTTCGATCACTAACCTTCGAACAAGAAGATACTGGTCAGTCCTATCAGCGCCGTGTGGTTCAGGCCGACGGCGTCGAGGAAGGCGCCGATGGCCTCGGCCATTGCCGGGAGGTCGAAGGCGAAGCCGGGGTGCTTCAGCTCGGTGTAGCCCTGGCTGGGCAGATCGACCGCGTAGACGGTGTGCTCGCGGGCCAGCGCGGGAATCACTTCGCGCCAGGAGTATTGCCACAGACCGCCGCCGGCGATCAGGACGACGGGCGATCCCTGACCGGTCACGGTGTAATGGAATCGAGCCAGATCGGTGTCGGCATAACGGGATTCGATCCGGTCGAGGTGACTCGGCCGGTCGGTCGAGCCCGGAGGATTCCAGGCGTAGGCGGCCGGTATCGCGATGGCGAACAGCAGGGCGACGAGGGTGGCGAGGCCGATAGCGAGTCAGCGAACCCGGGGATGAATCCTCATGGTGTGCTCCGTGATCGGTGAGGCACTGACTATCGGTGGACGCGGGCCCGGCTCGTGACGTGACGCGCTGTGACCGGCCTCATGCCGCCGAACCCGGCAGCAGGTCCAGGAAGTCGGCGATGAGCGGGACGATCTCGGCCAGATGGGTTTCCAGGGCGAAGTGACCGGTGTCGAACAGGTGCAACTCGGCGTCGGGGAGGTCGGCCAGGTAGGCGTGGGCGCCGGGGGCGGGGAAGAAGGGATCGTCGGCGCCCCAGGTGATCAGGGTGGGCGGGGTGTATTTGCGCAGCCAGTCCTGCCAGGCGGGATAGCGGGCGACATTGGACTTGTAGTCGAAGGCGAGCGCCACCTGCGCCTCCTTGCGGCCGGGCAGGTCCAGGAAATGCTGGTCCAGGAGCCAGGATTCGGGCGACAGCACGGTGGTGTCGGCGACGCCGGTCTCGTACTGGCTTCGGGTGCCCGCGAGGGTGAGCAGCCCGCGGATCGTCTCCTCGGCGCCGTCCTGCTCGGGCCGCAGCGCGGTGAACTCCCGCGCACCGTCGGAAAGCCCTGCCTCGTAGGCGTTTCCGTTCTGCACGACCAACCCGGCGATCCATTCCGGATGACGTTCGGCGAGGCGGAAGCCGACCGGAGCGCCGAAGTCGAAGACGTACATGGCGAAGCGGGTCAGGCCCAGCCGTTGCACGAACCCTTCGATGATGTCCGCCAGCCGATCGAAGGTGTACTCGAATCCGCTGGGGGCCAAGGTGTTTCCGAACCCGGGGTAGTCCGGCGCGATCAGGCGGTAGCGATCGCCCAGCGCGTCGATGAGCCGCCGGAACTGATGCGATCCCGAAGGAAACCCGTGCAGCAGCAGCATTGTCGGCGCATCGGCACGACTCGGCACGGACTCCCGGTAGAAGACGTCTACGCCGTCGATCTCGAGGTAGCGGTGGTGGACCAGTGGCAGGCTCATATCGTTCACATGCTTTCTTCGCGGGTTGACGCATTAGGTTTAACCGACTGTTGTCTAACGTGTCAACCCGCCGATGTAGCATTAGAAACATGAGCGAGGCGTCCTTCCTGATCGGCGAACCCCTGGCGCTGGACCTGGTCAACACGCGCCGCCGCTGGTGCTCCCCCCAACGCTGCGGCAACCGAATCCGGGTAGCGCGCTACTACGACCGCCACACCGCCGCAAAACGCTCAGCGCCGCAACAGAACTGAAAACGAAGACCAACAGCCGCCGCACGGCCTCGAGCTAGACGACGATGGTCGAGCCACTGTTGTGAATCTGGTAGCTCTCGTAGTGCTCCGATGAGTCCAGGATTCGGATCAACTGGCCGTTGGAGAAGGTCAGTTCGAGGGTTCCGTTCGTTTCGTACTCGACGTTGACCACCGCGTGGCCTATGAATGCGACGAGGGCGGGAGCCGCCTCGATAGGTACTTGTCCCAGTACCACTTCCTGGAGGAACGAAAGATCTACGCCCTCAGGTAACCCGTACATGTCGTGGCCTTCCGGTGGTCGTCAAGGATCTTGCTCTCGATCCGGTGTGGGCTACGCCAGTCCTTGCGCAATACGCTCCCAGGCTTCTCGAACCGCGGCTCGCGCTGTCTCGGCGCTGATCGCCAACCGTGTTTGCCCGGCCAATTGCGCGTTCCAGTCAGCCTCGTCCGGCGCATGATCGAACAATTGCAGGGTGGGGAGCCGGTTGGTCGGACCGTGCTTGCGGTACAGCGCGCCCGCAGCGGCGTCTATCGCCCCGATTTCGTTCAACGCCCAGAGATCCCAGAGGTCGCGTGACGCTCGCCGGTCGTGCCATGTCGCGGTCTTGCCTGCGGCGAAGGCCGGCAGGGTGGGAACGAGCAGTTCGGCGGGCGGGGCGTCGCTGTATCGCTGCTCGAGGCCGCGGAGTACGGTCGGCCACGCTGGTCGCCCCTGGGCCGACAGCAACTGGATCTTGACCGACACACCGGATGCGGAGCGAAGATTGGCGGCCCCGGATTCCGGAACCTCACTCAGGGTCGGCGCCCATTCCAACCGGCCGTAGCTCCGCGCGACCGATCGCGGCAACGCAGCGTCCAATTCGGCCGCGAGCACGCTCCGGTTGCCCAGCGCCACCAGATCGATGTCTTCACTGAGCCTGCCATTCACCAGATGTGTACGGGCGAGCGCGGTTCCGCCGATGAAGTGCACCCGATCGCCGAATCCGAGACTGATGGCAGCCAGTAGGTGGGAGATCATGCGGTCGCGTTCGACCTGCTCCGGGGACGCTCCGAATTGCGCTGCGACACTGTCACGTTCGACGGAACTCATCCCCTGACCCAGCCTTCCACGCGTCGAAGTGCCGCGCTCAGGCGCTGATTCGCCGCGAGTTGTGCAAGTCTCGACGGATCGCTCCGGCGGTAGAGCGTCGCGATCGCCCCGCGAACCTCCGTCTCGGCATTGCCCAGCTCCGGGCGACGGGCGAGATCGAGCACGGTCTGCTCCGGAGTCGTGACAAGTGCTGGGCCCAGCGGTGTTTCGACGCGCTCGGCGTCGAGTGCGTCGGTGTCACGTCGGACGAAACGAACCTGCGCCGAGCGATCCGTCAGCGTTATCGGTCGGTGTTGGCTCGGAACTGCGATCACCGCTGTCGCCAGCGCACGGGGTATCGCCCCCAATATGCGCGCTGCACTGACGCCCATGACAATCGCCTGATCCGGCCCGTAAATCGATGATGCGATGCCAGCGGCAGCCGCCTCGAGCTCCGGCAGCCAGGCTCGACCGACGTAATCCGGCGGGACAATGACGTAGTAGCCATACGCGACGCGGTGCAGCACACCTTGCTCGACAAGTCTCGCGACCTCGGGGCGCGGCTGAGCGTAGATGCCGGCCAAGTCCTGTGGCCGCACGGTCCGGAGCGGCATCCTCCAGAGTTCGCTGGGCAATAAGGTGCCGCTACGCCCAGCCATCAGCACCACCTCTCGAAGAGTATGCATTAAGTTGGCTATGAGCCAACGAAATGCATACTACTGGAGGAATAGCCCTCAACCCCGCAGATTGGCAACCCACTGCCACAGCGTCGGCCGGCTTTCACATGGGCCAGCTGTCGAGTGGCACAATTTTCAGGGGTTTTGTCTGATTGCGACGCGATTGTGTGCCACTCGACGTTCCGACTGGAGGGTGTTGTGGGTGAGGTGACGGTGGCGGAGGTGATGGCCGAGCTGAGGGGGCTCGAGGAGGCCAAGGTGCGGGCGGTTAATGAGAGGCATGGGGACGATCATGGGGTGAATCTCAGCGCGTTGCGTGCGGTTGCGAAGCGGTTGAAGACGCGGCAGGGGTTGGCTTGTGAGTTGTGGGGGACGGGGGATAGTGCGGCGCGGTTGTTGGCGACGTTGATCTGTCGGCCGAAGGCGTTCGGCGCCGATGAGCTGGATCGCATGGTGCGGGAGGCGCGGACGCCGAAGGTGCGGGACTGGCTGGTGAATTACGTGGTGAAGAAGAGTCCGCATGCCGAGGAGCTGCGGGTGGCGTGGTTCGCCGATGCCGATCCGATGGTCGCGAGTGCGGGGTGGGCGTTGACCGCGGAGCGCGTGGTGAAGCGGCCGGGCGGGCTCGACCTGGCGGGGCTGCTCGATGTCATCGAGGCGGAGATGAAGCAGGCCCCGGATCGACTGCAATGGGAGATGAACAACTGCCTGGCGCAGATCGGGATTCGGCACCCCGAGTTCCGGGCCCGCGCCATCGACATCGGCGAGCGCCTGCGGGTGCTCGAGGACTATCCGACCCCACCGAACTGCACCTCCCCGTTCGCGCCGACCTGGATTGCCGAGATGGTGCGTCGGCAGGACGCGCAATAACCTGCCGGAACATAGTGTGGAGCTGCCCGGCTGAACTGGGCTGAGGATGAATGGATTTGGGGGATTCGGTGCGGTTGCCTTCTACGCGTGCGTTCCGGTACTTGATGAGCGCGTATCCGCCGCTGTTCTTCGCGGGCGTGCGCGTCGAGCATGTCGCCGAGGACTGGACCTCGGTTCGGGTGTCGCATCGGGTCCGGCCCTGGAACCGGAATATAAATGGCGCGGCCTTCGGCGGCACCCTGTATGCGATGACCGATCCGTTCTTCGGGGTCATGGCACGCGGGCAGCTCGGTGACGGCTACCGCGTCTGGAGCATGAGATCCGCGATCGAGTTCGTCTCTCCCGGACGTGGGATCGTCACCGCGACAATGGAACTCGATGCCGCGGAGGCCGAGAAGATTCGGTTGGCGACACGGGATGGCGGCAAGTCGATTACCACGCACTCAACGACGATTCATGATGCGGATGGCAATGTGGTCGCTCGGGCCACGCAGGATGTGTACGTCCGCCAGATACGCGCCGAGGTCGACTCGCGTTCCTCCGAGTGAGGACGGATCGATAAACCAGGTTTATCGGTCGCCTGGGAGATCGACATTGATTCGCGGAGCGGCGCGATGGGATTGTCTGGGGGGCAATATCTTCCAGTAGTGGCGAGAGGAACCGCACACGATGACCGAGTCGTTTCCGACAAACGCCTTCGTCCGCGTCGGGCGTGTCACCTTCGATCCCAGCCTCTACGAGGCGGTCGTCGTCGCCGACAAGGCGACATCGGAATACCTGATCCCGGCGATCCAGCAGCTGCCCGGCCTGCTGCACTGGTTCGCGGGCGTCTCCCCCGAAGGCTCCCTCACCCAGGTGAGCGTGTGGGACTCCGAAGAACACGCGAAACAGATGGATGACCTGAAAGAGATGCGAGTCCGGGCGCGTGACGATTTCAGGGCGGTCGGAGTGACGTTCACGGCAGAAACCGCGACGTACACCAATTACCCCATTACGTGGACCATCTAGCGCTCCAGCGGTTCGCCGCGCCTCAATCGATGAGGAGCGCGCGGCGACGCCAGGCCCAGCGGAGCAGGCCGACGCCTACCGCGAGGGTGATCACATCGACGCCGAGCTCGATCAATCCGCCTGCGCCCGAACGCCGCCAGATGCGGTGCAGACGGAGCGGACACCCGGGAGGGGGTCGCGCGGTGGCAGACTTTGCGGTATGACCGGTGCTGCGGCGAAGATGCCCACTCTGATTTGCGGCGGGCGTGGGCGCAGCCAGCCTGATGCGCTGG